>JBQGEO010000795.1:0-1859 GCA_052039655.1 Pararcticibacter sp. | reverse complement strand
GAGGGCACACGGACAGGCGATGACAAGCACCGTTACCATAGCAAGTAAGCCCTGGGTAAACCCGTTCTCTCCACCCAGCAGTATCCAGCAAATAAAACTGAGAAGCGCAATGCCCATCACTACCGGGACAAATATCCCTGCAATCTTATCCACGAGCTTCTGAACAGGTGCCTTGCTTCCCTGGGCGTTCTGAACCATCTGAATAATATGAGCCAGTAATGTATCTTTCCCTACTTTCTTCGCTGTAAACTGGAAACTCCCCTTCTGATTGATCGTTCCCGCCAGCACTTCGGAGCCTTTTTCCTTTATTACCGGGATAGGTTCGCCTGAGATCATGCTTTCATCGACATAAGAACTACCAGAAACAAGTTCGCCATCCACCGGGATCTTATCTCCGGGCTTTATCAGCAGCAGATCTCCGGTCCTCACTTCCGAAAGCGGAATAATTTCCTGCTCTCCCGCATGACCGATCCGGATAACCTCTTTCGGCTGAAGCCCCATTAATTTTCTAATCGCTGCCGATGTATTCGCTTTCGCGTTATCCTCCAGCAGCCTTCCCAGGAGAATGAAGGTAACCACCACAGAAGCCGCTTCAAAATACACATGGGCCTCCAGTCCCCTCGACGTCCAGAAACCCGGATAGAGCGTATTGAACACACTGAATAAATAAGCAATACCGGTACTCAGGGCAACCAGCGTATCCATATTTGCAGTTCCATGCTGTGCCTGCTTCCACGCATTTCTGAAAAAACGCCTTCCGAAAAGCAGCACGACGGGCGAAGCCAGCAGCCACATAATATAATTACCATAGGGCATATGCATAAAGAACATGCCGATCACTACAAGCGGCAGTGAAAAGATTACCGACCAGGTCACTTCAGCTTTAAGCTTTGCATGCTCATCTGCCCGCTTTTGTTCAAGGTCATCCGCAACTGTATCATTTTTTTCGAGGATAATATCATAGCCGACAGACTGAATCGCTGCCTTCAGTAATTCAGGAGCCGTCTCTGCCGGATCAAATTCTACAGTAGCCGTATTATTAGCGAAATTCACTCCTGCATACAGAACTCCCTTCTGCGCTTTCAGAATGGTTTCGGCACTGCTTGCACAGGAAGCACAGCTTAAACCAGTTACAGGATAATTTTCTTTTACAGTACTCATGTTATTCGTATTTGTTGACAATACAAATATCCGTCGGGCAGCTGCTTATTTTGTTACACAATTCCTGAAAAGGTTTATATAATCCCGCATTTTAGCATATTGCCTTTCCCGGCACATAAATATCCTGTAAACCTTTATAGATAATTGAAGTTTATATCCCATACAGATCTATGAAAAAGGCACACACAGAAGAAGAAATTATCGCCGCGGCAGAGACAAAGAAGAGCGCGGCCCCGGACAGTACCGATGATAAAGTGGATATTGCAGTCGACCTGGACGATGAGAACGGGATTGCCCACACGTACGTGGTCACCTTCCTCCGGAAGCCGGGCGGCTGGACAGTCTTCCAGGTAAACGAGCTAAGTTCTCTTTAGTCGTTGATTTTCACTGAAATCCGGGAAAGCTTTTGTATCTTTATATAACAATACCTTAACAAAAGGTGTTATAATAAAAACTACAAAGCCAGGATAACGGAGGAAAGATCATGAATTGGACGTTTGCCATCCAGCAGAAAATAAAAGCAGCTGCAATATTATTCGGAATTATGTTAATGATTGTCATTTTTTCATTCCTTGAAAGGAAGAATATGGCAGACATAAACAAGTCGGTTACATCCATTTACAACGACAGACTGGTTCCTGCAACCGACATTTTCTATCTTTCAGAACATTTGTACGGCAAGCGCTTTTCGCTGGAAC
>JBQGEO010000794.1:0-3292 GCA_052039655.1 Pararcticibacter sp. | reverse complement strand
CGGATACAGCGGCATCCGTACTGAAGGACCTTACAACCAATCTTACAGGGATTCGATTGATACGAGGCTGATGTCTAGGACTTATCCTTCATTCTATAACAGGACTACTTTTGAGCAGAATTATACCATGCCCTACCAAATCATTACCTCCCCCGAGATGCACCTGATTCTTGCCGAGGCTGCCGTTCGCTGGCCCGATCTCGGGTTGAATGCTGGCGATGAATATGTAGCGGCTATTAAACAGTCTATTGATTTCTATTACGAGATCAACGCTATGAATTCCCGCAACTATCCAAGCAGGATTGCTACTGCTCAGCCTGCCAAACCGGCGCAGAGCCAGATTGATGCCTTTTCAGAAGTAAAACGAAACGAGTTTGTTGCTGCTTCTGAACTGGAGAAAAAGGGCTTGATCTACGATCAGAAATATGTTCACTTCAATATCTTAAAACCCTATGAACTGTGGACAGAAACACGCAGGCTTTATAAGGAACTGGGCAATCGCGTCATGAAGAAACCATCAAACAGGCGCTTTATGGAAAGAAGGCCCTACCCTGTCAGTGAGTCTACAAATAACCACGATAATTTTGCAGAAGTGGTGAATGAAAATAATTATACCAGCCCTGTTTGGTTCACTGGCCGGTAAAAATTGTCCATAATATCTTTTAACATAAAATGGATGCAGGGATAGCCCGGGAGAAAGGTTCGAACAGTCGGACTTAACCACCTGAGCTTCCCTGTTTCCTTAAAATTCTGGTTTAAAATCTTATCGCTTTCTTAACCTGCGTCAATATTGGCCAATTCCTTTGCAAACAAAATATTCATGTCCCTGGTTGCATTCAAAAAAACAAAATGAACAGGCCGGTATTTGATATAGAACAAGCACAAACTAAAGGAAAGAACCGCTTAAAACCTTACCTATTGATCTGGCTGAATGTCATGGCCTTTGTATTTGGAATCCGGTCAGTTCAGGCGCAGGATACCAGCCATTTAAACTATTCGATCTTTAAGCCAATGCCACGCGCTTTAATGCGTGAAGAGATGGAAACAGATCGTCCGAATATCACGGAATCTCCTTTCACTGTAGAGCCCGGGCATTTTCAATATGAGACAGACCTGTTTAAACACCGCAGGGAGACCAGTGAAGACAGTAAACAACGTCTTTCTATGTTTAATCACGCGAACCTGAAGCTGGGATTACTTCCGCGAACAGCTTTGCAGGTAATCGTAGAAAGCTATGTAAAGGAAGTTGACACGGACATTCAGTCTGGTGAAAAACAGTCGTCTGAAGGTTTTGGCGATGTAACCATTCGCATTAAACAGAATCTCCTCGGAAACTATAAAGGTAACTTCAGCCTCGCAGTCATGCCCTATGTAAAGATCCCCACCAACCGGTATTCTGAAAATCAAAGTGATGAGGAAGGCTTAATGGTGCCGATGTCACTCAAACTGCCCGGCGACTGGAAAATAGGTATGCAGGTAGAGGCCGACAGGCTCCTGGATGAAGAATCTAAACGGCACCATGCGGAACTTTTGCAATCGCTGTCAGTAAGTCACGTTCTTTTTGAAAAGCTCGAAGTTTCGGGAGAGACATATTATACATATGATCTGAAAAGTCATCACTTTAATAACTTCCTGGACGCTGCATTGGCAGTCGAACTTACAAGCGACCTTAAGATAGATGCAGGAATGGTGTACGGACTTCAGAAAGATGCCCACAAAGATTTCTTCTTCGGTTTAGCATTCCGGTACTAAAACAATATCTTATTTGCTTTTACCTGCCTGTTTCTTTACTGTGTGCTGCTATTGTATTTGTCAGTCAACAAACCTTACTTTGCTTTTATTACAAACCAACCGATAATGACAATCTTTGTCTTATGCTTTCTTGATATTGACCAGTATGCATAACAAGACATTGATGTTGGGATAACCAAACCAGTTGTACTTCACAGGTTTACAGCAAATGATTGTTCAATACGATTTCTATAGATCTAAATACGGAGAAGAACTGCTGATTGATCTGCTTAGGCTGGAGAGCCTTAATCATTATATCAGGGAATCCCCTGTTCAGCAGCTAACATATTATGATATTACCTTCATATACCATGGAGATGGATCATTTTCCATTGACGGATGTGAATACCCCTTAATGCCGGGAAGTGTTTTTTTCTCCGGACCGGGACAGATACGCTGTTGGGACACTCCTTCAGCGCCGGAGGGCTACGCTTTGATATTTGAAGAGGAGTTCCTGGCTGCCTTCTTCAATGATGTTCATTTTGTCAGGCATCTGGCTTTCTTTGGTAGCCGGAATATGCCTCCTATGGTGGAGCTAACATCAGAAGAGCTGAATAAAATGAAGGATCTCCTTGAAGACATCAGGAAAGAAATAACAACGTTCAGAAACACTGACAAACACATACTAAGAGCCCTGCTTTATCAGATCCTCATTTCGCTTAACAGGATCTACATAAAAGGAAGCCCCCGCCCGGTAGACAAAACTGTAAACCGTTACGCCAGGCAGTTTACTGAACTTGTTGAAAGTCATTTCAGAGAGAACAGGTCTGTTGGGTATTATGCGCAAAAACTATGTATCACCAGCGGTCATTTGAACGACATCATTAAAACCCGGCACGGAACAACTGCAAAAAAATATATCACAGAACGGACTCTCCTTGAAGCCAAGCGTTTACTGAAGTATACCGATATGTCGATCGGCCAGATAGCTAGTCACCTTTGTTATGAGAATACCAGTTTCTTTGCCCGGTCATTCCGGAATGGCACCGGGCAGACTCCTCTTGAGTTCAGAAATAAGAAAGAAGATCCGGGAAAAATGTCTTTTCTTCCCTGATTTCTATACCGGAATTGATAAAGAGGAGCGCTTACTTTACAGGTATAAAAGACAGTTTATGAAACATATCACTTTTTTATCATTATTATTTATGGTCAGCATCGCTTCCTCTCAAACAAAAGACGCCGTTACCGCAGAATCAATTATCGCACTGGAAAAAGCCGCACTGGAAAAGTGGAATAACGGCGATCCGGACGGCTATCTTACGCTTTCAGCAGAAAATGTCAGCTATTTTGATCCTTTTCTCGAAACACGACTCGACGGGTTGTCTGCATTAAAACAATATTATGCTCCTATAAAAGGAAAGATCAAGATTTCCAGGTATGAAATGGTAAGTCCAAAAGTCGTTTCAACCGACAAGATGGCTGTACTGACATTCAACCTGCACTCCTATCCGGAAGACAAAATAAGCAAATGGCACTGCACAGAAGTCTACATGCTGCAGCC
>JBQGEO010000793.1:0-3069 GCA_052039655.1 Pararcticibacter sp. | reverse complement strand
GAAACACAGTTGTACCGATTGCCATATGACCATGCGGACACTCTTCTGCAAGCAGAAGAGGAATCCCTAAACGTGTTTTTTCCACGGCATATTTCTGTAGGGCATTGGTCACCTTAGCTGCAAGGAACGGGTTCAGTCCCGTCTTCAGCGTTTTCTTCGTCCATGGATCAGCCCTCAACGTAGCCCATAACATCCCGGTATGCTGGTCCGCCAGCGCCTTGCGGACTGCATCGCTGACAGAAACTTTATCCCCCTGCTTTTCATACATTTCCCACCCCAGCAGAACAGAAAGCTGCCCAACTTTCTCCTCAAGAGTCATACGTCCGATAAGATCACTCACCCGGCTTTCTACGGAAGCCCTGGCGTCCTTGTACAAGGGGCTTCTTTGTCCTCGAACAAGAATGCTGAAAAAGAACAGGGAAAAACAAAGCAACAACAATCTTTTCATAACTTATTTTACCTGTATTTTTTGTTCAGCCACATTCCAGCCTTTTACCGAAACAACAGGTACAATGGTTGAAGATGCCGGATAGTCAATGCGGATAGTCTTCTCTGATCCCGGTACAACAGATACATAATTATCGTCAAAAAATGAAGGTAGAATCCGCTTGCCTGTCGACTGATCCAGCACCGATATCCGGTTAAAAAACGCCACTGGATTATCTGAAGGATTTCTCAGCTTCACTTCTATCTTACCCCTGTCTGTCGCTTTTACCTCTGTCACGACCGCTGCTTGTTTCATCTTGCCAAGACCGGAGTATTTGCCATTCTGATCCGGAAACCAGTAAAAATTATCAAAAAGCACTTTTTGATCCTTATCCAGGACCTGCAATAGAAGAAAAGCGCCATCATCCTTACCCATTTCATCCAGCTCTTTTTTAACAGATAAGATCTTTTTTACTGACGAAGGTTCCATATAGGCAAAAACCTGGGTAATAAGCTTCTCCTTACCAGCCATATCGAATGATTTAATCACCACCATCAGGTCCCTCTGTTGCTTAAAACCGTTGTTCACTAGCATAACAGTTCCGTCAACAGGACTGCACATCAGGTTTAAAGACCGGCTCCCGGCACGAAGCCCATACAGGCAGGCATTGGGATCAAGGTAATAGTCATACATCTGCCCCCTCATAGCCGTCCATGGATTCTGGGTTTTCCAGATGATCACACCGGTATACCAGTCCCACATATGGGAACTGAATCCCTCAATAAGTCCACGGTACTGATCATAATTTACCAGCTGAGCCTTCATAGCGAAATCATGAATATCATCAGGCTTCCCGTAAGGTTCAATAGACTGTTCATAACCAACCCCGGTATAAGTATGATACGTCCAGACAGAATCAGCTTCCTCTGAAGGTTGCTGGCCAGGACGAGGGACAGGAACTTTCATATTCTCTTTCGGAATAAACCGCTCAAGCGATTCAAAATCTCCAACTCCCACAGACCCAACCTCTGAGTTAAAAGGCCAGGTTCTCTTTTCCCAGAATGAACTGACCGGCTGGATGGTATAAGGACCATCCCCATTTCCACCGATAAAATTATACGACATCTCGTCGGAATTAGAATAATCTATAAACCAGCGGGTGCCGTCAAGTTTGGGAAGAATAGAATCCCTTAAGGCGACAAGGATATCGTCAGGCGGCATGATCTCGTTCCCTCCGCACCACATAGCAAGCGACGGATGATTACGAACCATTTTGATCATATCAGCCGCAGATTCAAGGAACAAACCATGGTCATCCGGATACTTCCGCCTGGTCCACTGATCTTCCTTCTTCATCGGATCCAGCCAGCGTCCGTTACAATCACCCGACATCCAAAAATCCTGCAATACGAGTAAACCATACCGGTCGCACGCTTCATAAAACTCCGGTCGTTCCACCAGCGCTCCTCCCCAGATCCGGATCAGGTTGAGGTTCATATCCCGGTGATAGCGGATCTCCGCATCATACCGCTCTTTTGAAAAGCGAAGCATAGCATCCGAAATAATCCAGTTCCCTCCTTTAATAAATATCTTTTGCCCGTTAACCGAAATCTGCTTGCTTCTTGTAAGCGGATTCCAGTCCGTCTGAATTTCTCTCACGCCGAAGCTTAATGCCTCCTTATCAGACACCCTGCCATTCTCAATAAACTGTAACTCCGTGGAATATAGGTTTTGAGGGCCGTATCCCGCAGGCCACCACAACCTGGGGCTCTTAAGGTTCAGACCCGGTAAATCGACCTGCACTGTTCGCCGTGCAGCAATACTTACCTTCTTCGATACTTTGTTTCCCTCCAGTACATATTGAAGTACCCCTTCAACCACCCGGTCAGAAGTGTTTTCCACCTCTGCCGACATCCTGATGATGGCCGGACTTTGTAGGCCCTCCGGTAACCTCTTTCCCGGAACCCGCGTCACCAAATGCGGATCCTTTATATTCACAGTACCGGTTCGCTCGATATAAACTTTATCCCAGATACCCGTGTTGCGGTCACGAATAGGTCTGATCCAGTCCCATCCGGCAACATACTGATGCGATACATTCCGGGCAATTATTCCATCTCCTCCCTGTCCGCCATTAGGGTTTCCAACAGGATCGGGAGGATATACAATTACCGCCAAACGATTATTCCCCGTCTTCGATAAAAGCTGCGTAATATTAAACGACTTCCGCAGAAACATCCCTTTAAAAGGCTCCGCATTCACCTTTTTCCCATTCAGGAAGATCTCACAACTATAGTTAATCCCCCTGAAGGTTAGCCAAACCTGTCTGCCGCTCCCCGGATAACCTTCTTTAAAATCTTTCGCAAACCAATAAGTATAATAATCCCTTCCCGTGTGATAAATATCCGGGATCCTCTCATTGTTCATTCCCCAGAACGGATCAGGCACCTCCTTGTTCTCCAGCATAGATCCGAGAACCGTTCCCGGAACCACTGCCGGCTTCCATCCAGCCAGTTGATAAGAATCCACAGAGATCGCCGCCCCCGTCTCCCTTACCTGCCCAGCGAGCTTCATCTTCCAGCCCGAATTCAATTCATACCGGTCCTGCCCGTAAACCAGTGTACCAACCATCAGCACAGGCA
>JBQGEO010000792.1:0-1929 GCA_052039655.1 Pararcticibacter sp. | reverse complement strand
GACTACCGGCCCGAGTTTGTGCAGAAGTTTTATCCCGATAAATTCCCGGCCATGTTTATTTACTCTGATAAAGGGGCGCTGATTAAGTACATGAGCGGTCAGAAAGATATCAAAGAGGTCATTAAAGCAGTTAAGTAGGGCGTGTTTAAAACAACAGAGTTTTACGTTTAGTAACAAGAACTTTAATAAAAGCGTCTATATTTGAATCGTTTTCGTGTCATCATGATAATTACTCAATATGGATTCCATTAATATCAAGCAACTGGCCGAAAGACTCAATCTTTCGACTTCTACAGTATCCAGGGCCTTCCGCGGGCATAGCGATATTAACAAGGAGACCAAAGAGAAGATCCTGGCAATGGCCCGCGAGCTGAATTACCAGCCTAATCACATGGCCAGTAATCTCCGTGACAAAAAGAGCCGTACAATAGCAGTAATAGTACCGGAGATCGCCAACAACTTCTTTTCAAGGGCAATTAATGGTGTCGAGCGTGTTGCCCGGGACAATGGATATCATTTGCAGATTTATCTTACAAACGATGACTTTGAGCGCGAAGTGTCTTTTATGTCGCAGCTGCATAACGGCAGGGTAGAGGGGATCATTATGTCAGTTACAGGCGAAGCTAATGATCACAGCTACATGCATAAACTGAGAAAGAAAAGCATACCACTGGTTTTCTTTGACAGAACCTATGATGATGTAAAAGCTTCCAAGGTGTCAACGAACGATTATGAGAGCAGCTTTTCAGCTACCAAACATCTGATTGACCGGGGATGCAGCCGGATCGTTTACCTGGTAGTGAACAAGAACCTTTCGATCGGAAAGATGCGTATGCAAGGGTATAAAGATGCGCTCGAAGCTGCAGGGCTCCCGTTTGTGGAAAACCTTGTGATCGATTGCAGTAATGAACTCGGGAAGAACCTTGATATTCTCACGAAAGTCTTTAGTGCTATCCGCCCTGACGGGGTTTTTGCTTCTGTGGAAAGGCTGGCAATTGCCAGTTATTATGTTTGCCACAATATAAACCTTAAAATAGGGAGTGACATCAGGATTATTTGTTTTTCAAGCCTTGAAATAGCTTCCCTTTTGAATCCGGCCCTGTCCACTATAACCCAACCTGCTTATGATATGGGAATGGAGGCCGCGAATATCCTTTTCCGCCGGTTGAACTCAGAGAATAATGAAGATATTATTGAACATGTAGTCCTCGAATCAGAGCTTGTAATAAGGCAATCCACCCTGGGATTGTGATCTGAAAATTCATCTTCACTTATATTAAAAATCCGGTGATCTGCTCCGTTTCAGGAAGAATTCAGAGCTGTTAAAAAACTACTATTTTCTTAGTTTTCAACATTTTTACAGTGCGTTTTCGGTATCGTTCCCGGAATGTAAGGCCATCCGGGGTGCTTAAGCCCCTGTGTTTTGTTTTGTTGTTAAGTGTTTGATAATTAGCTTGTTTTTGTATCTTTTGTTCGATTTGTAACAAGTACACTTAGATAAGCCTCCCGTTCTTACAATAAAATGTGGAAAACTTTTATTCGTTTTGCTTTGCTTCGGGAACGTTCCCGATTATCTTTATCCCATTCCAATTATGTACTAACCGGGATGTTAAACTTAAAATAAAATTCAATGAAAAAAGATTACATGAAGAGCTTGCTTCTTTTGCTCAGTCTCGTTCTCTTTTCCGTTTGCGGGTTCTCGCAGACCGGAAGTATCAGCGGACAGGTGCTGGATGAAAAGGGCGAGCCATTGCCTGGGGCTTCCGTTAGTATTAAGAATATTAACCGGGGAACCTCAACCGATGTCAACGGGATGTTCAAGCTGAATGCTGTCCCCAATGGCAGTTATGTTCTTTCTGTCAGTTTCATAGGATACCAGGTTTCCGAGACGCCTGTTACTGTGAACGGAGAAAGAAAAATGAATGTGAA
>JBQGEO010000791.1:0-4908 GCA_052039655.1 Pararcticibacter sp. | reverse complement strand
CATTCTTCAGATCATCAATCTTCTCAACAGGCTCGGTGACATAAGGGACCTCGCCATATTGAATCCCCAATTGAAGATAGATCCAGGATCTGAGGGCTCCGATGTCCGAATAACGGGTATCGAATTCACTTTGTTTAAGTTTCCCTTCATCCAGCATTCTTCTGAAATTTTTCATTGCATCATTGCAATACAGGATCACCTCATAAAAGGGCCGTGGATCTGCATAGGGATTCCCCTCCTGCACATTGAACGAATTTAACTGATTAAGATACTTGTCGCTATTGGGTGTCACGTCCAGGAGGTCTCCCCTCAGCTCATTTAGTACCGTATATTTTGAGGCCAGGCCCATGAACTTTCCATATATTCCTATTACGGCGGCATCGGCGTCATAAACATTCCGATACATTTGTCCGTCTCCAAGCACCTCACCGGGCTCGGTGTCAAGCAGTTTTTTACATGACATCATGCTGGCGCTCATGATGATTCCGAGGGCCAGGATAACTATTCTGATACGTCTCATTGTCTTCGTCATTGTTGATTATAATCCTATTCTTATCCCCAGTTGCGTGCTCCGGAAAAGAGGCTGCAAACCGGTATCAACTCCTTGTGCAAATACTCCCGGTCCCGCACTGAATTCAGGATCGTAACCTTTATATTTAGTCCAGGTGAACAGATTATTTGCAGTAGCATAAACAGAGGCGTATTTGAATAATTTTGCTCCCTTCAGATTGAGGTTATACGACAGCGACACTGTGCGTAACCGGAGATAGGAGCCGTCCTCGATCCAACGGTCAGAAAACCGTGCATTGCCCATCGGATCGCCCCAGGCTGACCTGGGGACATCTGTAAGCTGCCCTTCACTCCGCCAGCGATTCAGAACATTGAGCGTTTGATTTTCTACGCCCGACTGGCTTTCTAACGCAGCGCGCTGTCCGTTATAGATATCATTGCCTTTGCTGAATGCAAGCAAAGCTCCAAAAGTCCATCTCTTCCAGTTAAAGGAACTGCTAAAAGAGCCGGTAAAGTCAGGATTAGGATCGCCTATTACCTGCCTGTCACTCTCGTTGATGTATGCCCTTCCGTCGGCCTGATCTTCTTCACTGTTCACCTGGTTGACGAAATGAATGTCGCCCGCGTTAAAGCGCCTGACCGACCCGTCAGAAAGAACGGTGTAAAGACCGGCAGCTTCAGCTTCTGCTGAAGATGAAAAAACGCCCTTTGTTTTATACCCATAGAACAGATTGGGAGCGCTGCCTTCTGCCGTCAAAAATGTGGCGCCTCCAAAAGAAGAGATCATGGAGCCTCCCGGAATGCTGACGACTTCATTTTTATATTTAGCCAGCCCGAATCCTACATCCCATTTGAGGGTTTTGTTCAGGATTCGTGCATTCACTGTTAGCTCAAACCCTTTGCTGGTCATCTCCCCCTCATTTGTCAGCACATTCTTTAAGCCCGCAGCTGTACTGACGTTTCTCCATGAAAGCATATCTTTCGTCCTGTTAGAGTAAAAGTCGGCACTAATATTCAGGCGCTCATGCCATATTGAAAGGTCGGCTCCTGCATTCGTTTTATAAACCGTCTCCCATTTAAGAGCAGGATTTCCGATATTTCCGGGGATTAATCCCTGCATACCCAGAAGGTTTTGAGAGATGTAATATCTTTTAGCAGAATAGTTGCCGATATCATCGTTACCAGTCAGACTATAGCTGGCCCTGAATTTGAGTATGTCCAGCCATTTCATGTCTTTCATAAACTTTTCCGAGGAAACAAGCCAGGCGGCGGCAATTCCGGGCATGATGGCAAACTTGTTCCCTGAAAGAGACAGACCTCCGGACGCCTCCGTTCCAAAGCGGGAAGATCCGTCAACTGCCATATTGAAAGAAAGGAAATAGGTGTTAAGATAGCTGTAATCCACATTAAGATAGGTACTCAGCCAGCGGCTGTTACCCAGTCCTCCGCCGATTTCCCTGAGAGCACCGGCCCCCTGGCCTACTGATATCAGGTCGTCTGTGGCAGAATTGTACCCGTATCCAAAATCATTCTCAGTCTTCGTGCTGCTGTAACGAACTCCCAGGTTTGCAGAAAGAGTATTTAAGTGATTAAAGATCCTGCTATACGACAGCCTTGTGTCGTTATAAAGCATGAGCAGTCTTCCCACGTTGGTACCCGAACGGTTGCTGATAGCCGCCGTTGAGAGAGAATCATGAATCATGCCTTTTTCCGGGATGAACATGTTTTCCCTCATTTTATTGTAGGTGACACCAACAATGCTTCCTAACTTCAGATTTTTACTAAAAGCATAGTTAAAACCGACTGAACCGAAAAAGCGGTAGTTCCGGTTCTTCCCGATCGCATCATTGGCAGCAACTACCGGATTGGCAATATTAAAAATGTCTTTATCGGCAAGATTGGGAGACACCACACCATTTTCACTTACCTGATGAGTTGATAAGAAAGGGGCTTTTACAGCAGCAAGATAAAGAGGGTTGGTTAAATATGCCTGCCCTCCGTCTCTCAGATTCTGCTCATTGTTCATGAAAGAAAGGTTGACAGTACTGCTAAGCTTCGAACTTAGCTTGAGATCCCCGTTAAACCGGGTATGATACTTTTTATTGTTCGTATTATTAATCAGACCATCGTTATTGATAAATCCTACGGAAAGTCCATACGTTGCAATATCATCCCCTCCGGTCACTTTCAAATAGTAGTTTTGATTTGATCCGTTTCCCATTACCTCATCCTGCCAGTTGGTGTTATTATGATAATTATAGTACTCGGGATTGCTGTTATCGTTCATGTACGGCTGAAAAGCGATCATCTGAGGAGACCAGCCGCGGTCCTGGAGGATATCAGAGAGATACGAACGATAAGCAGATGCTCCCATCATGGGGATGTCTTTTACCTTAAAATTCAAGCCGCCATAGGCCGCAAAGTCAATTCTTGTAGCCTCCTCCTTTGCCCTGATCGTTGTGATGATAATCACCCCATTGGCCCCTTTGGTTCCGTAAAGCGACCCTCCGTCCCTGAGAACCGTTATATTATCTATATCTTTCGGATCGATAAAACCCAGAGGATTTTCAGTATTCCCTGCTATTATAGAACTTCCATAAACGCCTGTGTCGTATATTACTCCATCGACCACAACGAGGGGCTGACTGGTGGCAGCCAAAGACGAGAACCCTCTCATAAAAAGATTAGCTCCAATTCCGGGTGTACCAGAACGACGGATGGGATTCAGACCAGTCGCACGTCCCTGAAGATAGGTATCGGGGGTTTCCGAACTAGCGGCCCATCCTCCACCGGGATTTACAGATGCTACAGAAAAAGGCACTGTCACTTTTGGGCCCTCGTAGAAGGGAAGAGAAACCTGGGTAAACTGAGAGTTGTAAGATTCCTCCTGAATAAAAATCTCCGGAAGCTTGCCCTGTTTAACCGGAACTATTTTAACCTGATACCCTTCGAGGCTGATCTTCAATGCAGCACGTTCTGAAGGAACTGAAATTTTAAACCTGCCCTTCTCGTCCGTAAATGCTGATGAAAAACCAGCAACCGACACATTCACTCCTGCTACCGGCTTTCCGGTCGCCGCGTCTTTTACAATGCCCTCTGTCTTGCGGACAGACTGAGGGGAAGCCGCAAGGGAATCCGCAGCCAGAGGTAATACAGTCGCAGCCTCCGTTCGCATAACCGGGAAGAGGCCTGCTGAAATTACCGCATATAATATGAAAGCCTTAAGCTTTTGATTAAAATTACACATATAATGGTACTATAAGTCAAAGTCCTTATTTGAATTAATACACAGGTTCGAGCTTGAGATAGTCAAGCAAAATTGAATTCTGTACCGCCGTAGCAGTCCGGTTGGCCACCAGGTAAAGATCGATAACACCGTAGCGGTCTACGGTCATTTCTCCAAGCAGCACCTCATTATAATCGGGAGAAAAAGTACCGTCAGCATTAGCAATAAACGGTTCGTTCCTGTAACCTAATCCATTCGACGCAAAGGGGTCAAAGACCGTCCCGGCAGGGGTTTTCCAGCGCTCATTCCAGGTAACTTTCTGAGGGAAATGAACAATATCTGTAGCCCCGGATGCCGGCACCAGTGAGAAGTCGCGGACCATCCTCCAGTAAACCTTGTATGTACCAGAAAAGACAGTGCCAGAGAACCTCAGCCAAACGCCGTTAACAGTATGGGTATTATTCATGATGTCCCTGAAAACCGTACCGTCCGGCGCTTTTCTTGTTCTTCTGTTCAAACTGATACTGGAAGGACTGATTTCGTTAACGGACTCTCCCTGAACGAAAACTGGTTTGACTTTATCGCTCATCTGATAAGAGACAGAGCTAATAATATGAACGATACCATTGCTCGTTGGAATACTCCTGACGATTGAGCTCTTACTTACAGAAAACTTCGTACTATCGGGAGAATAGAAAAATGCGGGGAGATGATCTGCATCATAACGGCCTTTTACTACAAGATCCTTAACGATGTAAGCCTGGGTTCTGAATGAAGCAGCAATGTCTGTAGAATCAGCGAAGAACTTCTTCAGCTTATCACGCTCCTTGTTATAGGCATCATCGGCAAGAACAAAAAAGGTATATAATCTCCCCTCATTACTGATATCGGCAACGTTTTTCAGGAAGCCGTTCCTGGTAACAAATACACTGTCGTAGATCGGTTTTCCCTGCTCATTCACCCCTATTTGCTTTGAGCTCTCCGGATCAAATTCTTTAGACTGCCACGAACTGATAAAGCTTTTCTGAGCAACCGGAACATCCTGCTCCAGGTCCTGAAAAACCTCCCAGTTATTTTTCCTGGCGACCAGGGGATGATTGATCACATGCAGGACACCGTTGCCAGTATACAGGTCAGGGGAAACGATAGAGGCATCTTCCACCCCGGTCCTG
>JBQGEO010000790.1:0-2521 GCA_052039655.1 Pararcticibacter sp. | reverse complement strand
CCTTTGATGATATCTTCATAGCTGATCCGTGGTTGAGAAACCTGCCCGCTCCATATATCTTTCAATGCATCAAAATCTTTCATAACCATTATATATTTCCGTCAGCTTATGTTTTATCCGGTGGATCTTCACACGCAGGTTTCCTTCGGAAATACCTGCAATGTCTGCAATTTCACTATAGGGCACCTCGTCGAGTACCATCGTGATAATTATACGCTCGTTCTCTTCCAATTGTGATATGCATTTATAAAGCAGTGCGACCTGTTCGTTCTTTTCGGACAGCTCTTCCCTCTTGTTCTCTATGATATTGTCTGTAAGCTCTTCTTTGCCCTGTCGTTTTTCAACCCGGAGCCAGGAAAGGCAAGTGTTGACAGCAATCCGGTAGATCCAGGTGGAGATCAGTGCCTGATTTCTAAACTTATCAAGGTTTTGCCATACTTTCATGAAGGTTTCCTGCATCAGGTCATTGGCTGCATCGTTGTCGCCGGTATATCCATAACACAAATGGAATACTCTTTTGGAGTTGGATTTAAAGATTTCTTTAAAAAGAGATTCCTTATCTGTCATTGGTATTTAGATTGCAGCAGCCCTAATTTGTTACAATTTTAAATCATGAACATTAATTCCCCTTATTTTAGATGAAACCGATGCAAGGAGATTATCATACTCCTGTTTATAGTCAAACTGAAGATCTTCATGGAGTTTCTGTATTTGTTTTGAGATCCTGATCATCAGCCTTGTCAGCATGGTGATCATAGTTTTCTGGGAACTCCTGACCCCTGAAAAAGCAACGAAGCTGGCGGAGTACCACAAGAGCAGATCTACCTCTGCTTCGGCAGAGCCTATAAATTTGATATGCTTGTTCAGGAGCCTCAGGATCTTTCTCAGCTCTTTCGCCCTTTGATAAGGGCTGGAAGACAGCTGCTGAAAATTTTCCTGTAAAAATGTTTTTACAGAACTGATATAGGAGCCGGAATCGGAGGAGTGGAACAGCAAATAACTGAGTAATTCTTTATTCTCCTTTTTATATTTTGCCAGTTTGAGGCAAAATTCGATTATTTCGGGTGTTCCGAGTGCTTTTAATTCTTTTTTTATGTCGCTTAATCTTTCAGCTTGCATCCGTAAGTTATCATTTGGCCGATAAATCTAATTATTTTACATTTGCTGGCCATTAATTTGATTACATGAAGTTAAAACAAGCCGGCTTTACTGCTGTTATCACCGTTTCAATAGCAGCTCTCCTGCTTTTTCTTGATCATTATAATATAATAGCAGTTCCGGCTATTGCGCTTCTCTTTTCACGATGGCTCGCCATTGCCGGCCTGGTGCTGTATGGGATAAAGAAGAAGTCGCTGACCGCCTGGATCTTAATCGCGATGGTGATCGGAGCGGAAATCGGACATGATTATCCGGATGTTGCCATGAAGCTCCAGGTTCTCAGCAAGATCTTCCTGAAGATGATTAAGACAATTGTTGCTCCTTTATTGTTTGCAACACTGGTCTACGGAATTGCCGGTCATGCAGATTTGAAACAAGTTGGAAGGATGGGATGGAAGTCGATCCTTTATTTCGAACTGGTGACTACTGTAGCTCTTTTTATTGGAGTTGCGGCGATCAACATATCTAAGGCAGGAGTTGGAATAAAAGTACCTCCAGCCCATCACGAGGAGCTGCCGGAGGTACCGCCTCAATCGGCTAATGATATTATTTTACACATATTTCCGGAGAACATAGCCAAGTCGGTAGCAGACGGCCAGATCTTACAAATTGTGATTTTCAGCGTCGTATTTGGGATTGGCCTTGCAATGGTACGTGAAGATAAGCGTTTGCCGATGCTGCACTTTACGGAGAGCCTGGCTGAAGTAATGTTCAAGTTTACCAATATTGTCATGTACTTTGCGCCGATCGGCGTTGGTGCTGCGATCGCCTACACGGTAGGACATATGGGGCTTGGGATATTGGTGAACCTGTTCCAACTGCTCGCTACCCTGTATGTAGCACTCCTGGTATTTTTATTTGGTATTTTGCTGCCTATCGCCCTTTTCGTAGGTGTCCCTATCCGGAAGTTTATCAACGCGATTGCGGGCCCTGTGTCGATTGCATTTGCCACGACGAGCTCGGAAGCGGCTTTGCCCCGGGCGATGGAAAATCTTGAAAAACTTGGCGTTCCAAGAAAGATCGTGGCTTTTGTGATGCCCACGGGCTACAGCTTTAATCTTGACGGAACGACCCTATATCTGGCTCTGGCATCGATCTTTGTTGCCCAGGCGGCAGGCATGCACCTTAGTTTGGGGCATCAGCTTCTTATCGTCTTCACCCTGATGCTGACAAGTAAGGGTGTCGCCGGGGTTCCGAGAGCTTCGCTTGTCATTCTGCTCGGGACTGCTTCTTCATTTGGTATGCCCACATGGCCGATCTTCATCATCCTGGGGATAGATGAGTTAATGGATATGGCAAGGACTTCGGTTAATGTGATCGGTAACTGCCTCGCAACTGTGGTGGTGGCGAAGTGGGAGAATGA
>JBQGEO010000789.1:0-6033 GCA_052039655.1 Pararcticibacter sp. | reverse complement strand
ATCGCGGGCGTGTTGTGGTAGACGATTTCTATAAAACAAATGTAGAAGGCGTTTATGCGATCGGCGATATCGTAAAAGGACAGGCTCTTGCACACGTTGCATCCGCAGAAGGAATTATCTGTGTTGAAAAGATAGCCGGGCACCATCCTGAGCCGTTAAACTATAACAATATCCCGGGATGTACATATTGTTCTCCTGAGATCGCTTCAGTAGGATACACTGAAAAAGCGGCAAAAGAGGCCGGATATGAAATCAAAGTAGGTAAATTCCCATTCTCTGCATCCGGCAAAGCCAGTGCTGCGGGAAATAAGGATGGATTCGTAAAGGTCATTTTTGATGCGAAGTATGGAGAATTTCTGGGTGCCCATATGATTGGCGCGGGAGTTACGGAAATGATCGCAGAAGTAGTAGTTGCCCGGAAACTGGAAACTACCGGCATGGAGATCGTCAAATCCGTTCACCCCCACCCAACAATGAGTGAAGCTGTAATGGAAGCTGCTGCTGACGCTTATGGAGAAGTGATCCACTTGTAATTAAATGTTTGCGATCGGCCATAGCTGTATCATGCATAACACTTTAAAACTGTATAAAAGGAGGAGGTTGTCTTTGATAAGGCAACCTCTTCCTTTTAATCCCCCTCTCCCTCCTGCTTTTATTACCATTTTCAAATTAATACACATCACGGGAAATTACAAATCTCCTTCAATCATAGATCCCCATGAAGCTTTATTCCATTAATACAGGACTTTTCAAACTCGACGGCGGTGCGATGTTCGGTGTGATCCCTAAAACCATCTGGAGTAAAACTAATCCGGCTGACGAGAATAACCTGTGTACACTGGCGATGCGCTGTCTTCTCGTTGAAGATGGGAACAGGTTGATACTCATAGATACAGGCATCGGCAACAAGCAAAGTGAAAAATTTTTCAGCTACTATTACCTGCATGGAGACGACACCTTAGATAGATCACTCGCCCACCATGGCTTCAGCAGGAACGACATTACGGATGTCTTCCTGACACATCTTCATCTCGACCATGCCGGAGGAGCGGTCGCGTTTGAAAACGGTGAACTCCAGCCCGCTTTCAGGAATGCTGTTTACTGGACAAATGAAGAGCATTGGAACTGGGCCATTCATCCGAATGAGAGGGAAAAAGCGTCCTTCCTTTCCGAAAACATACTTCCCCTGATGGAAAACGGACGTCTTCGCTTTATATCCGAACAAAAAGAAAAATACCGGTTCACAGATCAATTCTCGATTCGTTTCATGTACGGACATACCAGCGCCATGATGCTGCCAGAATTAACATATAAAGACAGGACTATTGTCTTTGTGGCAGATCTGCTGCCAACCGCCGGACATATTCCCGTTCCTTATGTGGCAGGTTACGATGTGCTTCCATTACAGTCCATGTCTGAAAAACGTGATTTTCTCCATGAGGCTCAGCAAAATAATTATATTCTCTTCTTTGAACACGATCCTCACATGGAGTGCTGTACGCTCAGACAAACCGAAAAAGGCATACGAATTGATCAGGTCTTTTCACTGGAAGATATTTAAGAACACATATATTGACAAAGCAACCCGCCGGATGCAGCACCCCTATAGGAGCTGAACTACCGAAGGCTGATTGATGATAACTCAAAAAAATATGCAACTCACTCCTGATAATAAGCTCAAAAAACTGATCGTTGTAGGCGACCGGATTCTTATAAAGCCACTGAAGCCTGAAGAAAAAACAGCCTCGGGCTTATATCTCCCTCCTGGCGTAGAAGAAAAAGAGAAAGTGCGCCATGGATATGTTATCAAAACAGGTCCCGGGTATCCCATGCCAGTAGTTGCCGATGAAGACGATGTGTGGAAAGGACGCGACGAACCGGTAAAATATATTCCCCTTCAGGCCAGGGAAGGCGACCTTGCCATTTTCCTTCAAAATGCCGCTACAGAGATCATGTATCAAAATGAAAAGTATTTTATTGTGCCCCAGGCCGCGATACTGATGCTCGAACGCGAAGAAGATTTCTGACAAGAGAAACTACAGGCAGTACCAATCTGATTTTGTCGACCTTATGTAATTTTGCATAATGCCGAAACCTTACACTCCCCGTGACCGTTTACACAATAAAGCATGGGCTGTAACCGTTCTATCCGTCAAGGCATCCAGATAAATAAAAGCATCGTAAAGACCTGAAAATGACAGTTGGTGGAATGATTTTTGCTAAAAAAGAAAAAAATCAAAAATAATAAATTAATAATAATTAGCTGGCAACTTTTTTGATAAAAAATCGTTTAAGAGACAAAAGTTCTTAACTTTGCACACGCTTTTTAGAAAGGGGTATCATAATTTTAAATGAGACAACTCAAAATAACACAATCGATTACCAATCGCGAGTCGCAATCACTTGATAAGTATCTTCACGAGATTGGTAAAGTAGATTTGATTACTGCTGAAGAAGAAGTAATTCTTGCGCAAAAGATCCGCGAGGGCGATCAGGCCGCATTGGAACGGTTAACTAAAACCAACTTACGTTTCGTAGTATCAGTAGCAAAACAATATCAGAATCAGGGACTTACATTAGGAGACCTGATCAACGAAGGAAATCTGGGCCTGATTAAGGCAGCTAAACGTTTTGACGAAACTAAGGGGTTTAAATTCATTTCCTATGCAGTTTGGTGGATCCGCCAGTCTATTCTCCAGGCAATTGCCGAACAGTCACGTATTGTTCGTTTGCCTTTGAACCAGGTAGGATCCCTAAGCAAGATCAGCAAGGCTTTTTCAAAGCTGGAACAGGAATACGAGCGTGAACCGTCCCCTGAAGAACTGGCAGATATCTTAGAAACAACTGTGGATAAGATCTCTGATACCTTAAGTAATTCAGGCCGGCATGTTTCTATGGACGCACCATTTGTTCAGGGAGAAGAAAATACCCTGCTGGACGTTCTTGAAAATGATGATCCTAATACCGACAGCAATCTGATCAATGAATCTCTTTCAGAAGAGATAAAACGTTCTTTGCAGACATTAACAGAACGTGAACGCGAAATCATTGTATTGTTCTTCGGCTTAGGGACCAATCATCCTCTTTCCCTGGAAGAAATAGGCGAAAAGTTTAATCTTACCCGCGAACGTGTTCGTCAGATTAAAGACAAAGCCCTGCAAAGGCTCCGCCATACTTCACGCAGTAAAATTCTCAAATCTTACTTAGGTTAAGAAATTTCAGATTTATTAAAACATACTAAGGCTTCCCGAAAGGAAGCCTTTTTACATTTACAGGGTCTTGAATGGAGACAATAAAACTGTTAAATTGCCAGAGTGAAGATATACCTGCAATTTTATCGTTTATACGTTGTTTGGTTTAGCATAGCCAACATTGCTGGGATCTGGCTGTTCCTGTCTTTGCCGGTTATTCCTGTTATCCTGATATTGAAAATATTTTTTTATTTGGGGATCTACTTTCTGACAGCATCCTCCATCAAAAAATACTCATGCTATTTTCAAAATCTCGGATACTCCTACCTGGCTATCTTTTTAAGGGTTGCCGCAATCAATCTCGCGGCCTTTACCCTACTAATTTCCATCTTCAAAATCATCACGATCTATGCTGCAGATTGACAGTGTAACACTTCGCTTTGGAGAACGGGAAATTCTTTCCGGCTGCTATCTCTCATGTAAAGCAGGAGAAATAGTCGGGCTTCTGGGCAGGAACGGATGTGGAAAATCAAGCTTACTGAAAATTATTTTCGGAACTCTTAATGCTCAGTTCAGGCACTTACGGATAGATGATAAGATTATAAAAAAGGCCTTTCCCGGAAAAAACATCGCTTATCTTCCACAGCATAACTTCCTCCCTTCTTTCCTGAAAGTTGATAAGATCCTCGATGACTGCGGACCATCTGTAGTTAGCCAGGAAACAATTGACCGGCTCAAACTCATCGCCGGAAGCAGAATGAGTGATTTATCCGGTGGAGAAAGACGATTTCTTGAATGCCTCTGGATCCTCTCCAGACCCGCAACTTACCTGCTTCTCGACGAGCCTTTTTCAGAAATTGCCCCCTATCAGATCGAAACCCTTCAAGACATTATTCGTGAAAAAGGCAAAGAGAAAGGGATTATCTTAACGGACCATTTCTACCGCCCGCTCATGGAGGTGAGTGACCGGATCGTTCTGATGCACAATAATGCCGTTTATAACATCAGGAACGAGTCCGACCTTGTCCTTTACAATTACATAAGCGAGATTAGCTTTTAGCTGTTGGCTGTTAGCAGTCAGCTATCAGCAGTCGGCTGTTGGCGTTTATCTTATAATTTACTAGCAATCAAACCTATAAGAGTGTTACTATATCTACAAGGTACCCTCTTATCAACCCGAAGCCCTTGGGATGACCGGAAAATGGATTAATCCCTATCAACACATCCTCCAATAGCTAACAGCTAACCGCCAAAGCCATTAGCTAATATTGTGGGATAAATGGCTTATTCTGAAGCACATCTTCTATCCTCGTCATAATATCTTCCGTCAATAAAGGCAGTACATCAAGTGCCGTCAGATTTTCTTTCAATTGCTCGGCTTTTGAAGCACCCAGGATCACCGTACTCACGTTCGGATTTCTAAGACACCAGGCTATGGCAAGCTTAGGCATGCTTACTCCCAGTTCCTGGGCTATTGCAGTTACTTTCTTTGAAATTTCAATCTTTGTTTCAGCCAGGGTACGGTTCTTCAGCCAGTCAAGTCCTTCCATATGAAGACGGGTGTCACCCGGATCAGCATTATTATATTTCCCGCTTAAAACTCCTGAATGGAGAGGAGACCAAATGGTAGTACCCAATCCATAGTCCCGGAACAGCAGCAAATACTCTTTTTCGAGTTTATTCCGTTCGATCATGTTATACTGGGGCTGTTCCATCGTCGGGCCGATCAAATGATTTTCCTTCGCAACTTTTATGGCTTCCATGATCTCTGCTGCGCTCCATTCAGAAGTTCCCCAGTAAAGGATCTTTCCCTGCTGAAGCAGTGTATTCATGGCCCATACAGTTTCTTCAATGGGGGTATTCACATCGGGACGGTGACAAAAATAAAAATCAAGATAGTCCAGCTGAAATCTTCTCAAGGCGGCATGACATCCCTCGATCACGTGTTTGCGGGAAAGGCCGACACGGTTCGGACCTTTAGGCTCTGCTCCAAAGAATACCTTGCTTGATACCAGGTAAGATTCCCGGTCCCAGTTTTTTTCTTTGAGGATCTTTCCCATAACTTCCTCTGACTTGCCTCCGGCGTAGCCTTCAGCATTATCAAAAAAATTGATCCCGTTTTCGTAGGCGATAGTCATAAGGTCGCCGGCAACTTCGTCAGAAATCTGCTTTCCAAATGTCAACCAGCTTCCAAGCGATAAAGCGCTCACCTGGACTCCAGCCTTTCCTAATCTTCTATATTCCATTTTTAAGAGTAATTAAAACCTATTGAATGATATAAGCAACGAATAAAGGAAAACATCCGCCAAAAACGAACACGAAAATGTAAAAGATACGAGAGTCCGGTTAATGCTGAGGGCGGTTGAGGATTGCTTCCTTTATAATGGCATCCCGCATGTCAAATTCATACACCTCCCCGTCTTCATGATGAAATGATTTGAACCCATGCTGATGGGGCTGATGAATGCTTCTGGAGAACAAGGTTTCTTCGGAAATATCCTCCAGATGAGAGATTTCCACACGCTTCATTGTACTGACCTTCTCCGGCTTTACCGTTTCCTGCTTTGATGGGCGCTCATATACGGGCTCTTTATACTCTCTCTTATAAGTTGGCTCATAAGGACGGTGCGGGTCAAATGTTTCCTTCACCAGCACCGGCTCCGGTTTCCTTTCTACTTTGGGAAGAGGAGAAACAGGCCGCTGATCGCGCCCCTGTTGCGACCAGGGAGATGGCACAGGTGTTGGGGACTGCCGGCCGGCTTTTTTCGCCTGCGGTACATCCGGCTCGCCCTCAGCTCGCGGTTGCGAAGGGATTCTCTTTCTTGCTTTCTCCTGCTCTTTT
>JBQGEO010000788.1:0-1782 GCA_052039655.1 Pararcticibacter sp. | reverse complement strand
TTTTACTTCCTGAATAACTGGCTTGCTGCCTACAGCTACAGGATTTCAATCCAGGCAGATGTTTTTGCTTTTGCCGGTATTATGGCTGTCTTTATGGCTCTTATGACTACCAGCTTCTATACAATCAGAGCGGCTTGCCGGAAGGTGGTAAAGAGTATCCGTTCAGAATAGAAGTGTTATCCCCGGCAAAGCCATGTCTGAAGGATTTCAGCCATAGTGCCGTTGAGTTTCTTAATGTGTTCCAGGTGTTCCAGGATCGTCTGCTCTGGCTGGACAAAGTCTGTTAAAGGTGCCAGGTCCTTCCTGCAATGCAGCAGCATGTCCCGGACTCCGTCTTCTGTTATTTCCAGGTGAAACTGCAGGCCGATAACATTTTCGTTATGGAAGAATGCCTGGTTGTTGTTAGCCTCTGATGAAAGGAGGCTGAAACTCCCGTCGTACGGGATTTCGAATTTGTCGCCGTGCCAGTGGAAGACCATGAGATGATCCTGAAATAACCGGTAAAACCATGATACCTTCTTACACATCTCAGTAGGGGCGACCCTGAACCAGCCTATTTCTTTGTTGCTTGCCGTATAGACATTGGCACCCAGGCACACGGCAAGCAATTGTGCTCCGAGGCAAATACCCAGTACTTTTTTTCCGGCCCTGATGCAGTCCTCTATAAAAACTTTTTCTTCATGAAGCCAGGGATGCTTATGTTCATCGTATACTCCCATCGGGCCGCCCATGATGATCAATGCATCTATTTCTTCAACCTCAGGAAAGTAATGGGCAGGCTCATAGAACCGGGTAACCGAAATCAGGAAGTCATTTTCTTTAAGCCAGGTTTCAATATACCCTGGCCCTTCAAAAGGAACATGCTGCAGATAATGTACTTTCATTTTTGAAATTTAAACTTTATTCTCATTCCAGTAATAGCTATCAGGGTAAACCCGCTTTCCGAAGATGTCAGTGCCGATGCGTACAATAGTAGCGCCTTCTTCAATTGCCGTTTCCAAGTCGCCGCTCATACCCATTGAAAGTTCGTGCATTTCCACACCTGTAATATGTTGGTTCATGATTTCCTGCCGGACAGATTGAAGCAGGCGGAAGCACTGCCGTACTTTTTCCTGATCAGCACTAAACAAACCGATTGTCATCAGCCCCTTTACCCGGAGAGCTTTAAGTCCCGACAGCTGTTGTGCCAGCTTAACGGCATCTTCCGGAAATACGCCAAATTTGCTTTCTTCTCCGGAGGTGTTAACCTGGATGAGCACTTCCATCGTTTTAGATTCCTGCAGCAGCCTTTGATTGAGCTTTCCGGCGATGTCCAAACGATCAATGGAGTGGACGCAGGAGATGTCGTATTTGAGAAGGTCTTTAATTTTATTGCTTTGTAAATGCCCTATAAAATGATTCTGATGAGGAATGTCCTTCAGTGAGGCAAACTTTTCCCGGACTTCCTGCACCTTGTTTTCGCCGGTCAAAGTACACCCTGACTGTAAAGCTATTTTTATCCTTTCAGCGGGAACCGTTTTGGTAGCAAGCAAAAGTCTGACATCCTCTGGTGCCCGTTTGCTTCTGGCACAGGCTTCTTTTATTTTTCTCTGAATATTATTCAGATTATTAATAATCGGATCTTCCATTTATACGAATTAAGGTCCGGGAGAAGAGATCTTCTTCCGGACCCCTGGTTTGTTCTATTTTAAGTCGCTGATGGAAGCTCCAAAATTTATATGAAGTACATTGCCATTTGGGGTTACCAGGGCGGGGACCGATTTAACTCCGGCCTTTTCAGCT
>JBQGEO010000787.1:0-1952 GCA_052039655.1 Pararcticibacter sp. | reverse complement strand
TGCATGCAAAGCAATGGAAATACTCCACCCTGCAATAGACACAGCCAGTCCGAGCCTGGTGCCTATAGAATCCATCATTTTACCCGTAAACGTCTGGCCCAGGGCATAAGCCAGCATAAAGAAAGTAGTGATCAGAGCAAGAGTGGTCTTACTGTCTGTATCAGCTATACCAAACTCATGGTATATATAAGGCCACATAATATTGATGGCACTCCTGTCTATGTAATTGATCACTGTAGCCAGACCAATCAGCAGGATAATATACCACCTTAAACCTTTAAGCTTCATATCTGTACAGTTTATTTATGAATTCCCAGTCCCTTCAGGAATTCCATGATGCGTGTATTAACCTCCGAATTTTTCTCCTTCGGAAATTTTCCGTGCAGGCCCCCCTCTACTGTCATAAACTCGGTTTTTACTCCTGCTGCTACCAGTTTCTTATGCAGTTCTACCGATTGCTGGTAAGGAACCGTCGGATCAGCATCCCCGTGTACAATGAAAACCGGGGGACTGGTTTTCTTCACATAGCTTATCGGAGAAACGGAGGCGGCGAACGCTTTATCCTTGGCCTTATCTCCAAGCCACATAGTAGCCGATTTGCTGGTTATGTTCGGTCCGTAAGCCCAGTCATTGACATCTGTAATGCCATACTTATCGATAATGGCCGCAACCTTTACATTCTCTACCCCTCTGCAGTTAGTGTCGAATACATGATTGTTTTCAAGTAAACCTCCCATAAGAGCCAGATGCCCTCCCGCCGATCCGCCCATGATCACGATCTTATTGACATCAATATTCAGCTCTTTCGCATTCTTAATCAAGTAGATCAATGCACACCGGGTGTCTTCAATCGCCGCGGGGGCAGTAGCAACCTGCGACAGGCGATAAGCTATATTTGCAACAGCATAGCCCTTCTTAAACCATGTATTAAAGCCCGTCTGGGATTCTTTCACACCTTTGTTCCAGCCACCGCCATGAATGTTGATCACAACCGGAGAAGGCCCATTTTCTTTAGGAGGAAGATAAAGGTCCATTTTACCATCCCATCCGTTCACGCTGGTATACACCACATTAAGACGAGAAATATATCCTTCAGGGAATACTACAGGTTTATATTCAGTTTCCTGGGCTTTGCCGGCAAAAACACCAGCTAAAAGGCAGGCAATTAGTAATATCGTTTTCATTTAATTTCGGCTTTATAAGTGAACAAAAGGTCATCCGGAATTTCCAGGTCATCGTACCGAGTCGCCCGGATGACTTAATTTTTAAGATTTATGGATTGTTCTTCAGAAAGTCTTCCCGGTGCGGGCTGAATACATCTATTAAGAGCCCTGGCTCAATACACACACATCCGTGTAATACATGAGGAGGGATGTAATATCCATCGCCCTTTTTCAGTGTCTTCTTTTCTTCTCCTATTGTCATATCAAACACTCCGCTTTCCACATAGGTCACCTGTGCATGATAGTGTTCATGTAAAACGCCTATAGCTCCCGCTTCAAACTTTGCTTTCACCAGCATGATCTGATCATCATATCCGTAAATCTGTCTTTGCACGCCTTCGCCCGCTGTTTCCCATGGAATATCCTGCTCGATCTGAAATAAACTGCTTCTTATCATGATTATATTATTTTATTAATTGGATAAAATTGTTCTTGTCCTTATAATTGATCACTATTCTGTAAGTCTTTCCTTCCACGTCAAATGAAATGTTGGTTTGCTCGCGGTCAGACCGTAGGATCCTGAGTGCCGACACAATGCTTTTCGCCCCCGTAGTCGTTTCCGCCACTGGATCTATCTTACCGTGGCTTTCCGTAACCGAAAGGAAAGTCTGATAAGCGGTACCGGCCTGTGATAAAATGAAAGCTTTCCCATTGAAAAGATTCAGCGACGGATCGTTAGCTCCGATAGAAGCCAGTTTAACATTTACCGGAGACGTGCCCGCAAAATGC
>JBQGEO010000786.1:0-8791 GCA_052039655.1 Pararcticibacter sp. | reverse complement strand
CCTGAGGCGGCAGGTGAACATTTTGGCTGGTTCGCGCTCATGGCTGCGATAGATTGCCCCACCTCCAGTGCATGGACGCGTGAAAATCTTAACTGGCATCCCGCTCATTCAACCTTGCTTACTGATATTGCAAACGGGGTTTACACCAAACAATAGGCAGGGCTCTGGAAAATTTCAACCGCCGGACCTACCATGGGGAAGAGAAAGCTGGTAGATTTTGCCAAAGAATTTGCAGCAGTTTATCATAAAACTCAGTAACTTGAATAGATGAAAAATGAGATGCTTCGTTTCAGCACCATAACTGAGTACCACAGAGCCACCGGGTTGCCTAATCCGGCACACCCGCTGGTGAGCGTGGTACACATGGACCAGTTGAAGCGGCCAGTGACAGCCGGCTCGTTCAGCCTGATCTTCGATTTTTATTGTATATCGATGAAAAGGGCGAGAAATGCCAAATTTAAATATGGCCGGCAGGCTTGCGACTTTGATGAAGGCGTATTGTTCTTTATGTCTCCGGGGCAGGTTTTTAGTGTAGAAATTGAAAAAGCTCCTTTAACATCACCTCATGAAGGCTGGATGATCCTGATCCATCCGGATTTATTATGGAACACTCCCCTTGCCAAAAATATTAAGCAATACGAATTTTTCAGCTATTCGGTGTATGAGGCATTATACTTATCTGATAAGGAAGAGGCCATGCTGAGTGCCATTGCCGGGCAAATTGAACAGGAGTATAATGCCGCTATCGACCGTTTTAGCCAAAGTGTCATGATTGCCCAGATTGAACTGCTGCTGACTTACTCAGAGAGGTTTTATCAACGCCAGTTTATTACCCGCAAAGTGGTGAGCCACGAGGTGCTTGCCCGCCTGGAGAATTTTTTAACTGATTATTTTAACAGCGGTACGCTGGCCAGTCAGGGGTTGCCCAGCGTTACCTTGATCGCCGATACATTAAATATTTCTCCCGGCTATCTGAGCAGCCTGCTTAAATCTCTGACAGGGCAGAGTACGCAGCAGCATTTGCACGATAAGCTGATAGAACTGGCAAAAGAAAAGCTTTCCACCACCACCCTTTCCGTTAGCGAAATAGCTTACGAATTAGGATTTGAGCACCTGCAATCGTTTAGCAAACTTTTTAAGACAAAAACCAAACTGTCCCCTTTGGAATTTCGCCATTCCTTCAATTAGTACAACAGGCTTTAATCGCCGGTTTAATCCATCATTGCAGGCTGCACCGCCTTTGGGTAACTCAAATTAATTGTAGTCAAAAGACTTAAACCAAATGAGAAGAAGATAGGGGCATTAATCCCCTACTTCCAATTCGAAGATATTCTCTACACTGGTATCAAACACCCTGGCAATTTTTAATGCCAGCACAGTAGAAGGAACGTATGTTAGCTCTCAACTTTAAAATATTCACCTACGCTGGTGCAATATAACACCACGCTTAATTACGAGCTTAACAAGAATTGTTAGAGCTAAGAAGCTTTATTCAGACGAAACTTGATACAAAACGACAAAAATTTGAATAGAATGAGATTTCACTATTCGCTTTATTTGTTTGTGAGCTTACTAACCAAAAACGAATAAAATATACTCAACACACTTTAAAACAAACAAAAGCAATTACATACATCACACTTTTTATACGACAATCACAAAGCCGCTTATTGGCAAGACAGTAAAGAACTGATTAAAGAGGCAATAAAAGACCAAAGTGTCCGCAGTATTCAGCAGTTACATATAACGAATGTTGGTTGATGCTTAGCGTCGACTGAAGTTCTTCAAAACACAACATTATTTGTACCCGGATGATATGGCAGCTTCTGTGGGGAGCAAATTGAGGGACAAAACTTATAACAAAAAGACAGCGTATGTTTAATTACAACAATATTATCTATTTCGTAATTGCGGCAGTGATAGCAATAGGCTTTTTTATAAAATACTTTGTAAAAGGAAAATCAATCATTTTAATAATGAATGCATTCAGTCTCGCCTTTTCAGGCTATTGCGTTCATTATGGGTATGTGGAAAATAATTTTTATGCCTATGCCGTTTCAATTCTGATATTTATTGCTACAACTCATAAACTATACCAGAAGATATAAAATCCCAGGGATTTGAATGGAACTGCCCGGGTAGTGTTTTTTGTTCTCTATTGAAGCCGGAGACCTGGATGAGAAGTAAGGTCTTATTTTTGTTGGCCTGCTCCGACCGGACTTTCCGCACGAAATCTGCCGAGACTGCTGCTAAAGCGGCAATTCTATTATCATCAAATTTGGTTGCTGAAATCAGATTGCTGACAAACTCGTAGTTTGCTTCCAGTTTTCCTTCCAGCTTACCCTCTAACTTCCCTTCTAAACGACCTTTGCGTTCACCTTCCAGAAGCCCCTGGCGCCTTTCCTGTAGTTTGAGAGTTTCTATGATGCCCATATCAATTGTACCTCCTGTTATCTCGTGTATTAACGTATCAAATTTAATGTTTATTTCTTTATTGTATTGTCATCCTTGTTTGTATAGTATTAAAAACACTAACTATATTAGCACATTAATACCAAACAATGAATAAGCACACATCAAAGATCACAAGTAAAAGTATTGAACAAAGCGGACTACCCAACGACTATAAAAAGGCTTTGGCAGAGTACATTTGGAATGGTTTTGATGCCCGTGCAACAGAAGTTCATCTGGATTTTGAGGCGAATGAACTTGGACATCTGGCATCCCTCTCAATCTCCGATAATGGCACTGGAATCAATATTGAAACGATTGACGACACGTTCGGAAATTTTCTTGATTCAAACAAACGTGATGTGCCGAACAGGGAGAGTTTCCAGAAGGGACACAAAGGAAAAGGGCGATATGCTTTCAGCACTTTTGCCAATGCCTGCAGCTGGATCACAACATTTGCCGGCCCTGACGGCAAATTACTTCGCTATACCATTGTGATAAACAAGGGTGACCTGCAAAATTTCTTAATAGAGGATACCGTCATAGCAAAAAATACCACTACTGGTACCATTGTAAACTTCTTTAATTTCTTCGATTTGTCAGCAAACTTGCTGTCGAACAGGGATTTTACAGACTATCTCGCCAGCGAGTTCGGATGGTTTTTGTTCCTTAACAGGAAAAGGGGATGTAAAATACTCATCAATGGAGTTGAATTGGCCTACAACGAAATGATAGGCGAAATCGAAGACACGGCGCATGAAATCGGCGACGACAAGTTCAAGGTGGTTTTTATTCGCTGGAACAGGAAGATAGGCGATAAATATTATTTTTACTTTTTAGGTGGGAATCACAAGGAGGTAGCAAAGAAGCATACATCTTTCAACAATAAAGCGATTGATTTTCACCATTCTGTTTACGTGGAATCGTCCTTCTTTGATAATTTTCATGAAACAACTGACGAAAACCCGGTGCTTGACTTTTCCGGAACTAATCAGACACACCCTTCCTATAAGAGCCTGCTGAAGTCCCTCAATACGCTGGTTTCCAATAAAGAGAAACAATTTATCAGGGAGGTTCAGGCGGACAAGCTGATCCAGGACTATCATACCCGGGGAATATTTCCTGAACCGGGAGTAAAAAAGGACGACCTGGAGGCAGTGTTAAAAGAACTATACTGCTCAGAACCACGCATTTTTCAAAGCTCCAACAACCAGCAGAGCAAGATGCTGATCGGATTACTAAACCTTCTGCTGACGACAAATAATACTTCAGATATCATGGGGGTTATAGAGAGTGTCGTGGATCTTACGGAGGAGGAACGGGAGGGGTTGAGTAGCGTCTTGTAAAGTCAATCCATTCCCCGTTCTGATATACAGAACGTTTTATATATATTTGATAATAGAGCAACTGAAATCAATAGAAAACCTATGAGGAAGCTAATTTCATTTATGCACATTTCGCTGGACGGTTTCGTAGCTGGATTAAACGGGGAAATGGACTGGATTAAGGTTGATGAAGAAATATTTGATTTTGTTGGCAAACGTATAAGCGAAGGCGATACCGCATTATATGGACGGGTAACTTATGAGATGATGGAGAGTTACTGGCCGATTGCTGCTGACAAACCATCCGCAACCAGGCACGACATTGAACACTCAAAATGGTACAAAAACGCTCACAAAATTGTATTATCAAAAACAATGAAGAATACCGGTTTGCCCGGTACAGAGATTATTAGCGACAACCTTGCAGACCGGATAAATGAAATAAAACAACAGGAAGGGAAAGACATCCTGATCTTTGGAAGCCCCACAACAACACATTCCCTTATCCAGCTCGACTTAATTGACGGTTACTGGCTATTTGTGAATCCGATTGTTCTGGGAAGAGGTATTCCACTATTTACCGGCATTCAGAAAAAAACAGAGCTTACTCTGTTAAGCACCCGGCAATTTAGTTGCGGGGTTACGGAATTGAATTACATAATGTAGAAACAATCATCGCGGAATAGTTTTTGAACTTAATGGTACACGCAATAATAGCCTTTTAATTATTTTTGTCTATTTATTATAATCAGAAGGATATAGACATGGATAGTTTGCTGATATATACTAAGCTAAACAGCTTACCTGATTCTATGAAAATCCAGGTGGCCGATTTTATTGACTTTCTTGAGAACAAGGCAAAGAAACAGCAAACAATCTTAAGCAAGTCCAAACCCCAGTTTGGAAGTGCAAGGGGAGTGTTTGTAATGCATGATGATTTCGACGATCCTATTGAGGATTTTAAGGATTACATGTGATGTCTGATAATTTAGAAGATCAAATCCGAATAAACGGTTTCAACTTATTACCTATCCTTTTTGAGGATACTTTAAAATTAACCCATCTTCCATTTTTTCATAAAGACCCTTTTGACCGGCTTATTATCTCACAAGGCATAAGTAATAACCTGACTATAATAACCCGAGATCAATTTTTCCACCAATATCCTGTTAGAATAATCTGGTAGACTACCTTTCTTAACAAATTAAAACGGTCCTCCCGGCAAGAAAAACACTCTATTCCTTAAAACATCTCAATTAAACAAATCTTATGAAACTATTTAAACTTGCCCATGTGGCGATGGCCTGCTATCTGTTTGTAGCATCGTCCTGCGAAAAAAGTCTGCAAAACCCCGTTTCTGAAGACAGTACACCCAGATCGAAGAGCGTGGCCACCACCTCGGATTCTACTGCTTACGTCCCTGGCCAGAAGTATTCATTCAGGGTTACCGATCCGGAAGGAGTAGCGAGCTCATTCCTGGCAATAGAATACATTGCCGGCGATCCTGGTTCACAACTGATTCTCACGGCGCCGCACGGAGGCTCCACGAGACCCGCTTACATGCGTACCCGTACCGATACATACTCTTATCCCACACTTCCCGCTGACCCTTACAACAATGACATGACCTTTTCAGACACTCCTGACAGCAAGACCAAAGAGCTGGCCCAGGAAATAGCCGCAGCAATTGAGGCACAGACGGGATTGAGACCTCATGTGATCCTCAATTACCTGCACAGGGCCAAGCTGGACGCAAACCGGCGCGTTGAAGTAGCAGCACAGGGTGATCAGAATGCGATAGATGCATGGACTGCGTTTCATGATTTTATCGACGACGCAAAAACGACTGCTTCCGCTAACGGAGAAGTGCTTCTACTGGATATTCATGGCAATGCTCATACACCTCAGAGAACGGAAGCAGGCTATCTTCTTGCTAAGAACGATTTCACTACTTATTATTCTACACTTGGCAATTTAACATGGAAGAGCAGCATTAAGTACATGGTGAAGCCCGGAAGTGTGACAATGACGTCACTGATACGCGGAAATAATGCCCTGGGTACTCTGATGATGAATCATTTTCCATTCATTGTTACTCCCAGCAAGCTTTATCCTGAACCCGGCGATACTTCGGTCTTCACAGACGGAAAGTATTTCGACGGGGGATATAATACCGCCAGGCATGGTTCTAAACAGGGAGGAACAGTTTCTGCAATCCAGCTGGAATTTAACCAGGATGTTCGTTTTGATGACAACACCCGGCCGGCTTATGCTGACTCAATTGCAGAAGCAATCATAGAATACATGAACGTATATTTTTAACTGGCTTTTTCTGAATGTTGTGCCCGGCCGCTTCTCTGTTACAGATTTGGCGGCCATCTTATGCTATTTCTTCCTGCCAGGATGTTAATATCTTATGTTTCTTAGCTAAAATATATGTACACGAACACCGTGTTTCTTAATACTTTTAAACATGGAAATGTACAAAGTATTCTTGCGGGTCCTTCTGTCTGTTACTGTTTTAATCCAGGCAGTTAGCTCTGCCCGGGCTCAGAACGGAGACCAGATATTAGATGGGATCGGTGAAACAGGAATGATTGCACGGTATGTGTTTAATGGAAATGCAAGGGACTGGTCCCGGAATAATTTGCATGCCAGTGTTCATGGCCCGGGGGGCAGCTTTGTTGATGACAGACGCTTTGGGAAGGTCCTGTCTCTTTCCGGGGCCCCAAATACATTTGTTACGATCCCGGGAGACGCATTGACTGATTTAGAATCCATTAGCATATCCGGATGGATATACTTGCGTGCGAAGACACCAGGGCAGCGCTTTTTCGATTTTGGGCAGGACGAAACTACAAGTTTTTCCACTGCTCCGACAGGAATAAAAGGACAGGAAGGCTGCCAGACCTTAATCAGGTCAAAACAAAAAGAAAGCAGGGCGGCTTCACCGGAAATAGAGACGAATAAGTGGCATCATATTGCTGTCGTAATGGATATTCCTTCCAAAACGCTGATCACCTATGTGGACAGCAAACCCGCAGGTGAAGCTAAAAATATCTCCGGCGAACTGCCAGCAATAATAGGACAACAAACAGGAGAAAAAAAACTTTACATCGGAAAATCCCTATCCTCCGGAGATCCTTTTCTCAATGCCATGATACATGATTTCCGTATCTACCGCGTCGCTCTGACCAGACGGCAGGTTGCCGGAATATATTACGCCGCATTGAAAGACGGTCAGGGAAATGCGGTGAATGTTGGTAAGCCGGAGGATAATCTTCAGCAGTTCTCTCAAACAGACGCCCAGCTCTACAATGCTTATTTAGTAAAGGTATCCGACGTAGAAGTAGAAACAGAGACAGGAAGTCTGCCCCGGCTGCCAAGTCATGTACAGGGGACTTACAAAGACGGCATAAAGGGACCGGAAGTTCGCGTAATATGGCCCTCCCCTGCCGACAACAGCGAAACGCTTAAAGCCGGTCGCTATACCCTTACCGGACGTGTGGCAGGAACCAATTTTCAGCCAAAGGCATTTGTTACTGTAAAAGAGCCCGGAAAACCGGCCGCACCAGTTTCAAAGCTGGTACCATTTGAACTGGAGCAGGTCTCGCTGGAAGCCGACATTCATGGGCACCAGACAAAGTTCATCGAAAATCGCGACAAGTTTATCACCACTTTAGCGAAGACCGATCCTAACTCCTTTCTCTATATGTTTCGCCAGGCTTTCGGCCAGAAACAGCCGGAGGGTGCAAAGCCGTTGGGGGTTTGGGACAGCCAGGACACCAAATTAAGAGGGCATGCTACAGGACATTACCTGACAGCTATCGCACAGGCCTATGCCAGCACGGGATATGACAAGTCTCTTCAGGAGAATTTCTCCGCGAAAATGATATATATGGTGAACAGCCTTTACGAATTATCAAAATTATCCGGCAAGGCAAAAGAAGCAGGAGGTGTACATGTATCCGATCCAGCGGCAGTACCTCCTGGTCCCGGGAAAGCAGATTACGACTCGGATCTAAGTGATACAGGCATCCGGACTGACTATTGGAACTGGGGTGAAGGATTTATCAGCGCTTATCCTCCGGATCAGTTTATCATGTTAGAAAAGGGCGCCAAATACGGAGGCCAGAATAACCAGGTCTGGGCACCGTATTATACCTTACATAAAATTCTCGCAGGCTTATTGGATGTATATGAAGTGAGCGGTAATAAAAAAGCTCTTGAGATAGCGACAGGCATGGGCGACTGGGTATATACACGCCTTAACCAGCTACCTGCCGACAGGCTTATCAGTATGTGGAATACCTACATTGCAGGAGAATTTGGAGGGATGAATGAGGTAATGGCACGAATGTACCACATTACCGGCAAACCGGATCATCTGAAAACGGCACAGCTATTTGATAATATTAAAGTATTCTTCGGCGACACAGCACGTTCTCACGGCCTGGCAAAGAATGTGGATACTTTCCGCGGACTACATGCCAATCAGCATATACCGCAAATTGTCGGAAGCATTGAGATGTACCGGTATTCCCACTATCCGGATTACTACCGCATAGCTGATAACTTCTGGTACAAAGCCGTAAATGACTATATGTACAGTATCGGAGGCGTCGCAGGGGCGCGTAATCCTGCCAATGCAGAGTGTTTTATCAGCCAGCCGGCAACGTTGTATGAAAATGGCTTTTCTGCGGGAGGCCAGAATGAGACCTGTGCCACCTACAATATGCTGAAGCTGACCAGCGACCTGTTTCAGTTCGATCAGCGGGGAGAGTTAATGGACTATTACGAACGCGGGTTATACAATCATATCCTGGCTTCTGTAGCGGAGAACAGCCCGGCTAATACCTACCACGTGCCGCTCAGGCCCGGTTCTGTCAAACAATTTGGCAATCCGGATATGACCGGCTTCACGTGCTGTAACGGCACAGCGATTGAGAGCAGCACCAAGATCCAGAATTCCATTTACTTTAAAAGCAAGGATGATGAGGCACTTTATGTTAATC
>JBQGEO010000785.1:0-3897 GCA_052039655.1 Pararcticibacter sp. | reverse complement strand
TTGAAAAATTTTTATTTTTCTGTTGCGCCCGGCAGTGAGGCCGAAAGCGAATCTTAATCCCTTTAAATTTATCCGATGATAAAAAGCAGAAGAGGCAAATAGTCTTTTAACTCCTTCCGCATTTTTGGCAATGCGATGGCGATCTGAATCCTCACAGTATTGGGCGATAGCTCTAAATGAGAAGCTATTTCTTCATATTTCATGCCTTTCAGTTTGCTGAGAATAAAAATTTCCCTGCATTTATCGGGCAAGCGGCCTATTGCATTATAAATAATGGTCTCAATTTCTTCGTCCGACAGCGAATCGTCGAAGGATGATATAGCCAGCAACTTGTATTCAAACTCTTTAAGATAGGTGCTTCGTATTTCCTCTTTCTTAGCTTCAGCAGTTATCCGGTGCCGGAGATGGTCAATACATTTGTTTTTTACCAGCCGGAAGAGAAAAGCGTTAATATTGCTAATCGATTCCAGGGTATCCCTCCGCTCCCAGATATATAAAAAACAATCCTGCACTATATTCTCAGCATCGGGCTCCGACAGAATATACTCTTTGCAAAATCTTACCAGCTTGGGGTAATAAATCAGATATATTTCTTCAAAACTTCGATTTCGCCCTTGTTCCTTATCGATCATAGTTGCTCTGAAGGGTAAAGGTAAGACTATTTCGAAAACCCTGCTGTGATTATTGAAAGAGAACACAAGTTTCCCTTTCCGCTTTCACACTATTACGGCCATGTGCTTGTGCTATTTAATGATCTTAAATTAACTGCAACGGCAGGCGCTGACCTCTAAATAAACTGAAATTTTTATAGATTTGTCACTTATGAAACGTACAAAAATTAAAGACTTATTAAACACTACCGAATTTGGTCAGCAGGTTACAGTAAAAGGTTGGGTAAGAACTTTTCGTAACAACCAGTTTATAGCCATTAATGATGGGTCTTCAATTAATAATATACAGGCAGTTGTTGATTTTACTACGACAGAGGAGAGCGTATTAAAACGGATCACGACTGGCTCGGCGGTTTCAGTAACAGGGCAAGTGATTGAATCTCTCGGAAAGGGACAGAGAGTAGAGATTAAGGTAGAACAGCTCGAAATTATAGGTGACTGCGATGCTGAGAAATATCCCCTTCAACCTAAGAAACACAGTCTTGAGTTTTTAAGAGAAATTGCACATCTGCGTTTTCGCACGAATACATTCAATGCTGTATTTAAAGTAAGGAATGCCCTCGCTTATGCTATTCATAAATTCTTTAATGAGAGGGGATTCGTATATATGCACACTCCCGTCATTACCGGTTCTGATGCTGAAGGCGCCGGGGAGATGTTCAGGGTGACCACTCTTGATCTGGATAACCTCCCCCGGACTGAAGACGGCTCAATAAATTATAAGGAAGATTTCTTCGGTAAGTCTACAAACCTAACCGTTTCGGGACAATTGGAAGGAGAATTAGCAGCATTGGCATTTGGAGAGATCTATACCTTCGGCCCCACGTTCAGGGCTGAAAATTCCAATACCACACGGCACCTTGCAGAGTTCTGGATGATTGAACCGGAAATGGCATTCTATGAGCTGGATGATAATATGGACCTCGCAGAGGAATTGCTGAAATATGTCATCCGCTATGCTCTGGACAATTGCAGTGATGAGCTGGAATTCCTGAAAGGACGCCAGCAGGAAGAAGAAAAACAAAAGCCACAGAACGAAAGGTCGGAACTTGATCTGATCAGCAAACTGAACTTTTGTCTTGAAAACGACTTTGAGCGGATCACGTATACGGAGGCTATTCAGATCCTTAAAAATTCGAAACCTAACCAGAAAAAGCAGTTCAAATATCTCATCGAGGATTGGGGGGCAGACCTCCAATCAGAACATGAGCGCTATCTGGTTGAGAAACACTTTAAAAAGCCGGTGATCCTGACCGATTATCCTGCTGAAATTAAAGCTTTCTATATGAAGCAAAACAGTACCGATGAACACGGCAGGAATACTGTCCGCGCGATGGACATCCTTTTCCCCGGCATCGGTGAGATTGTCGGAGGATCCCAGAGAGAGGAGAGTCTGGAAAAGCTGGAAAGAAGAATGAAGGAAATGCACATTCCAGTAGAAGAAATGGACTGGTTCCTCGACACACGGCGATTTGGTTCAGTTCCTCACTCCGGATTTGGACTAGGATTCGAACGCCTGGTACTGTTTGTCACAGGCATGACCAACATACGGGATGTCATTCCTTTTCCAAGAACACCTAAGAACGCAGAATTTTAATTACGAGGAGGCTGGCTCAAATGAGAGTTCAGCCTCTTTTTTTGCGGTTAAGATTTCAATTATTCCCTTGTAATTAAAGGTAATAACCCTTTTGAGGCAGCCTTGATCAAAAAACCTGAACAATCATTGCCACTGCTGGTTGTTCTATTTCTACCTTAAATACTGGTAAAGCTACAGCTATGAAACGCCTGCCACGCAAAAATGCCGTTTATACGCCTGACTCGGCTACAACTATATTAATCAACTACCAAAAAGAAAAGCAGATCCTGGAAGTAGAATACACAGGAGGAAGTGTCTACCACTATTATCGGGTCCCTCCGGAAATATGGAATGAATACGTTGAGATCATAAAAGCCGGCCGCTCTTCCGGTACTTACGTCAATCAGCAGATAAAACCCAGGTTCGGGGATTACGAAGAAGTTTAGAGGAACACTTACTTTCAACTTTCACCCCGCCAGTCCGAACAACTTTGTTATTTTGCGGTTTTAGTATCATATGGCCTTGAGTCAGGAGAAACTACTAAGCTTCAGGATCACTTCAGTAAAAGAGGAAACAACGCTTGCAAAAACGTATGAACTCGAACTGCCCGGCGGCAGGGAGCTGAAATATAAACCGGGTCAATTCCTGACTTTCATTATTATGACCGGGAAGCAGGAAATCAGGCGCTCTTATTCTATTTTGAGTTTGCCCGGAGAACCCCTGAAGATCACCGTCAAGAAGGTGGAAAATGGCGCAATCTCCCGATTCATTCTTCAGCACTGGAAGGAAGGAATGACAGTTACCTCACTCGCACCGGCAGGCAGATTTACTGTCAGTCCCGTAAACAGCATATCAAGAGATATCTTTTGTTTTGCAGCCGGAAGCGGTATTGTACCCATTCTTCCCCAGATACGATATCTGCTGAAGGAGGAGCCTCAAAGTAGTATACACCTGGTCTTCAGTAACCATCATGAAGCTTCGTCGCTTTTCCTTGATCAGGTAGAATCTCTTGCTGCGAAGCACGGGGAATTACGCCTGACCAATCTCTTTTCCGATCCTGTTGCGAGGATTCATGAACAGGGGCATTTGAGCAATATCTTCTTGGAGACTTTTGTAAAAAAAGAACTCAGGTATTTGCCGGAAGATGCAATATTTCTTGTATGCGGACCTTTCTCCTATATGCGGATGATCCGCATAACTCTTCGCTTTATGCATTTCAGGGAAGAAAATATTCTTAAGGAAAACTTCATCCCGGAGGTGATGCGTTCCGGCAATGTGCACCATCCAAGCTTTCCGGACACCAATATCCGGATACGGATCCATCAGGAGCTGCATGAAATAAATGTTCCCGGAGGAAAAGACATCCTCACGGCATCACTTGAGGCGGGGCTGCCGCTGCCTTATAGCTGCCGGGGGGGAATCTGCGGCAATTGCACAGCCATTTGTAAAACCGGAAAAGTTGAGATGAGTATAAATGAAGTGTTAACAGATAATGACATGAAACAGGGTTGGATTTTAACCTGCACAGGCTTCCCGAAGGAAGAAAACACCCTGATAGAATTTGAATAAATAAACACCGAATACTTTAATTTTTTTAAATATGCTGTTGAGAATTTATCCTGAAAACCCAAATGAAAAAGCAATCCAGCA
>JBQGEO010000784.1:0-4968 GCA_052039655.1 Pararcticibacter sp. | reverse complement strand
TCACCACGCCGCCGGCAAAATATGACGGAGAAGGGTTGACGGGCATTATCAATATTATTACCAATAAAAGAATCGATAACGGGTATAGTGGATCACTCAATGTAAATGGTCGTTTCCCTGCCAATGGTCCGGGTACTGGCGGTTCTTTAACTTTAAGAGCCGGGAAATTTGGACTGGGGATTAACGGAGGCGGAAATATGTCTGATGTACCGGCAACAGGCAGCTACCGTTTCCGCGAAACTTTTGGGGGAAGTCCGACGATGCTTGTCCAGTCAGTTTCACAGGAGTCGAACGGGAACAGCGGCTATTTTAACACAGAATTAAGCTTCGAAATAGATTCTCTTAACCTTCTTTCCGGCCAGTTTAATATTAACGCGAATAAGTGGAATAACGATAATCTGCAATATTCAGAATTGCAGGGAGCAAACCTGCTGATCCAGCGTTATAATTTAGTTAATGACTATTTGCGTAAGGGCAGGGGCAGTGATGCCGGGCTGAATTATCAAATGGGATTTAAATCGGACAAAAACAGGCTTTTGACATTCTCATACCGTTATTATGGCTTTGTAAACACTGGTTCCAATAATATAAGTATATACGACGCTGTGAACTTTAATGATCCGGAGTATCGTCAGGTGAATGAAGGGCGGTTTTCGGAACAAACAGTACAAGTAGACTATGTACATCCTGTTAAGAAAATAACTATCGAGACAGGAATAAAGGCGATCTTCAGACACAATAAGAGTGATTTCGGATACGATTCTTTCAATGAGGATCAGGGTGCTTTTGTTAGTGATCCGGCCAGAACCAATGTTTTCAATAACACTCAAAACATTTACAGTTTTTATAATACGTATCAGTATACTATCGGGGGCTGGGGCTTTAAAGCCGGTTTCCGGGTTGAAAAGACTGCGATCAATGCTGATTTTATTTCTGCCGGTGCACAATTAAGCAGCGACTATGTTAGCTGGATCCCATCTGTTTCTGTTAACCGGAAACTGACGGATAACAGCAATCTTAATTTTGGGTACACGACCCGGATTCAGAGGCCGGGGATAGATTTGCTAAACCCCTTTACAGATCGTTCCAATCCTAATTTCGAGTCAAGCGGAAATCCCGCACTGCGTACTGCATCAGTGGATATGTTCCAGCTAAATTACAGTACTTTCAAGAAAGGAAATCTGAATATTGGCCTGCAAATGGGTTTTTTCGACGATCTGGTGATGCCGATGTCGTATTTTGATCCTGAAACAAACATTAGCTATACAAGCTATGGAAATACCGGAAGCGCCCGGATGACGGGAATGAACTTTTCCTTTAGCTATCCTTTAACAAAGGAATGGAAATACAGCCTCAACGGGAATTTTGGTTATGGTAACGTGAATGGCGTGGTAAACGGAGAGAAGGTTTCCAACAAGGGCTTAATGCCCTACATTTTTTCTTCTACTGATTATAAGATAGATAAAGGATGGCGCTTCAGTGCAAATGTATCTTATTATGGGCGGGGCATTACTTTACAGGGCAGATCGAATGGAATTGTTGCTTCTGGTTTCAGTGTAAACCATGAGGTGGTCAAAGATAAGCTGACTGTCTCATTGGCCGCGAATAACCTTTTTACTAAATACCGGGAGTCGGAGAACACGACCACGGGGATTGATTTTGTCCAGCAGAGCAATAACAGGAGCTATTTCAGATCATTTTCGGCAAGTCTTGATTATAGGTTCGGCAAACTGAAGGATAGTATTAAAAAGAACAGGCGGGGAATAAGAAATGACGACGTGGCCAGCGGAAGCAACTAGGCAGCGAACAGAACAGTATTTTGTGTATAATTGATTAATGGAATGAAAGAGTTTATAAGTAAATCAGTAAATCTGGCTAAGATTGAGTTTTGGGCAGCGACCACAACTTTCGTGTTTTCTGTATTTTTCCTTACTGCCAATGCCGTGAAGAGTGAGAGTTCGGATGTATGGACGAGCTCCCGCTATCTGTTCCAGGAAGCCAGGATCCCGTTTAACTATACACAAGATTATTTCTTCCCCCAGATTGTAAGATATACCCTTTTTTACCTGTCGTTTTTGCTCCTCAATTTTCGTGTGGTACCCGATCTGGTAAAAAAACAGAAGCTGGTTCAAAATATTCTTCTCGTGGTGCTCACATTCCTGATCATAGGTTTTGTATCGGGGGTTACAGATACCTACCTGAAGAACTACATTTTTACGCGGTATGAAACAGAACAGGAAGCATTTAACTACTTTTTTCAGAACAGTTTCGTTCTTGCAGCCTGGATGATCCTGATGTACGGGCTTTATACAGTCATAAAATATACAGGGATTTATCTGATCCTTAACTCTGAAACCATCCAGTCGAAGTACCAGATGGTGACATCTGACGGAATTGCTGCTTTCGTGGTGTGGATGGTCATTACCCTGCTTATGCTGCTTACCGATGTTAATGAGATATTTCTTTACGGTTGGGTGATCGTTATTCCAATCGCCATTTTTATATACTGGTTTTCTTTCTATGCTTATATTCCCCAGAACCTGAACCGGAAAAGGCCCTTTTGGGCATACTTTGGTTCTGTATTATGGGTTGTTTTAATTAGTACAGTCATCCTTGCGTTTTTAGCATTTGCTTTTCTTGGAGGCAAGGCTGTTGCAATTATTTTATTTAACTCTGTATTTCAATTGCTGATCACTGCGCCAGTGAGCTGGGAGTTGTATAAGCGCAGGCAAAAGGGGAATGAGGAAATGAGGAACCTGAGAACGGCATTGGGGCAGTCAGATGCTAACCTGGGCTTTCTGAGATCGCAGATTAATCCGCATTTCCTATTTAATGCTTTAAATACTATTTACGGCACAGCGCTCCAGGAGGGAGCATCCCGTACCAGTGAAGGTGTTGAACGGCTGGGAGATATGATGCGCTTTATGCTCCAGGAGAATGTACAGGAGAAGATATCGCTGACCCGCGAGATTGACTATCTCAATAACTATATAATTCTGCAGCGGCTGAGAACGGACACCAGTCCGGATGTAAAGATTATTACCGATATTGATGAATCCGTTAATAATCTTCAGATCTCACCGATGTTGCTGATCCCGTTTGTTGAAAATGCCTTTAAACATGGTATCAGTTTACGCCAGCCCTCACATATAAAAGTTAGCCTGCATATTAAAAACAGTACGGTCTATTTTGATGTCAATAATAGTGTTCATGTTAAACCGGATAATGATCCGGAGAAAGATAAGAACGGAATTGGCCTGGAAAACGTCAAACAACGGTTACAATTATTATACCCAAGAAAGCACGATCTGATGATCAGGGAAACTGCTAAAGAATTTTTTATACATCTGACGATATTGCTGGAATAGCTGATAGCTGTGGGCAGTCGGCTGTCAGCTATCGGCAATCAGCTTCCGGCATAGCGGCAGTTCATAATTCATAATTATAATTCATCACTCATAATTCATAACTCATCACTTATAATTCATAACGCATCACTCATAATTCATTCAACATGACTGCTATTGCGATCGACGACGAACCCATTGCTCTGGATATTATAAAAAGTCATGCATCAAAAGTGCCTTTTTTAGATCTTAAGGAGGTGTTTACCGATGCATTCAGGGCTCTGGAATACCTGCAAAAGGAACAGGTGGATCTGATCTTCCTGGATATCAAGATGCCGGATATTTCGGGAATAGACTTTTTTAATACCCTGAGCCGGAAGCCGCTGGTCATATTCACCACTGCTTATTCAGAACATGCAGTGGTAAGTTTTGAGCTTGATGCTGTCGACTACCTGCTTAAGCCTTTTTCTCTTGCCAGGTTTATAAAGGGATGCAATAAAGCGTATGAATTATATAAGTTCCGCGGTGCAGGAGAAGAAGCTGATCACTTATTTGTAAAGACGGGGTTTGAACAGGTGAAGGTGAAGCTTGAAGACATTCTGTACCTGGAAGCCGGAGGTAATTATGTCACCTTTGTTCTGAAAGATAAACAGGTGCTATCAAGAAGTACTTTTAATGAGGCTATCAGTTTACTGCCTTCTGATAAGTTTATACGGGTACATCGTTCTTATATTATTCCGGTATCGAAGGTAGATAAAATAGAAAGGCACCAGGTGACAATCGGAGAAACCAGGATCCCGGTCAGCGAAGCTTACAGTCAGAATCTTTCTAATCTTATGGCATTACGGCGGCTTTGAACAGGATACAATAATTCAGGTAGCCTTTTGAGTTATGATCTTATATCTTTAATTTTATAAAGATCTTTACCGGCAAAGCTATCAATGAATATTTCAACGAGTTCTTCCCTGGAACATCTGCTGCTTGAAAAAGCCTCTAACGGAGATCGCAGGGCCTACGCCGAACTATATTCCACTTATGCTCCGAAGCTTTATCGTTTTGTTTTTCCATTTGCTGATCAATGTAAGGAAAATACCGAGGAAGTTGTCCAGGATGTGTTCCTGAAGATCTGGGCTAAAAGAGAAATGCTGAAGACTGTGAGAAGTTTCGAAGCATATATCTTCCGGGTTGCAAAGAACCAGCTTATCGATAACAGAAAACGGCAGGAAAGCCTGAGAAAGATTATAAATGCCTTTGGTCCGGAAACGGAATCAGAGTCTGCACTGGATAAAGTTATCTATGATGAATATAACAGAGCTGCGCAGGAAGCTATAGGCCGTCTCAGTCCCCAGCGGAGACGGATTTTTGAAATGCGCGTCATGTATGAAATGGGGATTGATGAAATTGCCTGCCAACTGAACATCTCCCAGTCTGCTGTGAAAAAACAATTATATGAGGCAAGGGACTTTGTTAAAGTTTATTTGCATCAGAGTACAGGGTGGCCGCTTGTTTTTATTGTCTTTTGTAAGGTTTTTTGCTCTTTTTTTAAGGCGTAAGTGTCGGAAAATAAGTCATTGTTAAATTTTTATTATTTTTTTTCTAAACCGGAGGAGTACTTTTTAAA
>JBQGEO010000783.1:0-3111 GCA_052039655.1 Pararcticibacter sp. | reverse complement strand
GTTTAAGTGCGCCTGTCTTGCGGAAAAGCACGATAGCGGTTAGTACCAGGGTAAATTGAGCTGTCATAAGAAGGGGGAGGGGGTATGACTCATTTATATTATGAATGACCTCATAGGTATAAACAAGATAATCTACCGCTATAAAATTGAAGCGGCTTTCAAATTCCTGCCAGAAAGTTATTTCGGCAAAAAACGAAAAGAAACTTATAGATAATATGATAAAAAGATACAGGTAGCTTATCAGTTTGTTCGCAAGAGAGTTTCCCCATTTCGAGGGGAGAAAAAGCAGGTAAATATTATAAAGTGCTGTTAAGAACAATGAGACTGCAAGATCATATATACCCCCCTGCAGGTAAATATGTAATATCCCCCAAAATGTGAATCCTGTTTTCGGAAGAGAATTTAGCAGTAATCCGGTTCTGAGTAGAAAGGAAATTGAAATAAAAAACACAATAAAGACGGAAAGGATGCTATATCTGCCGCGGAAAAAAGACTTTAACATGGTTGCTGTTTGTCTGCCAATAATAATCATGGATTCTGTAGAAAATCTGTTTTTCAAAAGATTTGTGTGAGCCAGGAAAGGAAAGTGTTTTTTGAATATTTTTACTGTAAATCTGTCCCCCAAAAAAGAGATCAATCGTTATTAACGCGAATTTCAAAAAAATAAATATGAAAGAATTTGTTTTAATCTTCAGAAACAGTGTAACAGAGGGTTTTAAGCCCTCTCCGGAGCAAATGCAGCAACTGATGACCGACTGGATGAACTGGATGGGTAGTGTGGCAGCTCAGGGCAAACTTGCCGATAAGGGCAACCGGCTCTCGATGTCGGAAGGGAAAACCGTGAAGCCCGGAGATGTAGTCACGGATGGGCCTTATACAGAAGTAAAGGAGTTTATTAATGGTTACATGATTGTTAAAACTGGTACTATTGAGGAAGCCGTTTCTATTGCAAGCGAATGCCCGATCCTTAAAATTGGCGGTAATGTAGAAGTGAGGAAGATCGTGTCTCCGGACGATAACAGTTAAAACAAGCAGAGAGAGACGTGTAATGGAAGGGACCCAGAGCAATAGTAATACAGAATTGATCCCGCATCTCTTCCGCCAGGAATATTCCAAAATGACGGCGGTGCTATGCCGTCATTTTGGTTTGGAGCAAATTGAACTGGCTGAAGATATCGCCAGCGAGACGTTCCTGAAGGCATCAGAATACTGGCCGGTACATGGTGTCCCTGAAAACCCGGCCGGATGGCTTTATACGGTTGCTAAAAATAAAGCGAAAGATCACCTGAAACGCGGCCAGCTTTTCGAAACGAGGGTTAAGGATGCATTAAAGCCTGCAGAAACGATGTCCGGGCATGATTTTGAATTCAGTGATGAGATCATTGCAGATAGCCAGCTAGCCATGATCTTCGTAGTATGTGATCCCGTGAATTCCCAGTCTGCACAAATCTGCCTTGCGTTGCAAATACTTTGTGGCTTTAGTGTGGAGGAAATGGCAAATGCCTTTCTTTCAAATATGGAGACCATTAAAAAAAGACTTCAGCGCGCGAGGGCAAATTTACGGAACGATGGATTTCAGCTCAGGAAATTAGACAAGGACGAAATCAGTACAAGAATGGATACCGTTTTAAAGACATTGTATCTCCTTTTTAACGAAGGGTACTTTTCGCAAAACGAAAATCAGTTTATTCGCAAAGATCTATGTTCTGAAGCCATGAGACTTACATTATTCCTTGTAGAAAACAAACTGACAAATACGCCGCAGGTGAATGCCCTGCTTGCACTGATGTGTTTTCAAAGTTCCCGGCTGGACGCCCGCATGAGCGAAACTGGAGAAGCGGTATTGTACGAGGACCAGGACAGAAGGTTATGGAACCGCTTTCTTATTGAGAAAGGCAACTATTATCTTTTAAAGGCATTTTCTGAAAGACAGGAATCAAAATATCATCTTGAAGCTGCCATAGCCTGCTGGCATACCACCACCGGGGACGAAAAATGGCCCCACATTCTCCAATTGTATAACCGGCTTATTGTACTGGAGTATTCACCTGCGACCGCGATCAATCGCCTGTTTGCTTTCAGTAAAGTATATGGAAAAGACAAGGCAATTGAAGAAGCCCCAAAGCTCAACCTTAACAGCAACAGTTATTACCATGGATTGATGGGTTTTTTATACAGTGGGGTGAATACCGATTATGCAATAATGCATTATAAGCAGGCTATGCAATTTACAAAGTCTGTCATTGAAAAGAAAACACTGGCAGGCAAAATTGACCAGCTTACTACGCTAGTACAAACAGCCGGACAATAAGGGGCTGCCAGATCCTGTTCAAAACACTTCTGTAAGAAACTTTATTGACATATTTGTCTATGATAAAAATCAGAAAGGGTTATAGCCAGGATATTGGAACGCTTATAGATATTTGGCTGCGGGCATCTGTTCAGGCGCATCATTTTATTCCCGAAAAGTACTGGATGCAAAACGTGAGTGCTATGGAAACTGAATATCTTCCAGCTTCAGAAGTATATGTTGCGGAGGAAAGAAAGAGGATCATGGGGTTTGTGGCTTTGATGGGGAATCGTATCGCTGCGATCTTTGTTTCTCCTGGACAACAAAGAAAAGGAACCGGATCTCTCCTGATCCGGTATGTTAAGGAATTGCGTTCGGAACTCGAATTGAATGTTTATCAACTGAATACGGCTGGTGTGAGGTTCTATCAGTCAGAAGGATTCTGGATTACATCTGAAACGACAGACCAGCCTACGCAGGAAAAGGAATTTGAGATGAAATGGAAAAAGGAATAGCCTTTGTAAGGGTTTTTCTTTTAAGAGAGATCAATCCAGGACAACCTGCCACTGATGATCTTCATTGATCATATAGCCTAATCCGTCGCTCATTTCATGTATTTCTTTTTGATACTTATCGCTGAACCTCGTGTACAATTCACGGACAGGCGATCCGTTTTCGCGTTTCAGATAGATCATCAGTGATGCCATATTCGGTGCTACATCTTTTAATTGGTCATATTCGCCCTCTTTTACAAATGCTCTGCTCATAATTAATATCTGGAATTGTCAGTTCTGATTATCATTATCTTTAAGCAACAAGCT
>JBQGEO010000782.1:0-6805 GCA_052039655.1 Pararcticibacter sp. | reverse complement strand
AGCCAGCACCCCTATATTCGCTACAAGGCTTATCATTAAATACCTTTTTTTCAATTTGCTTGTTGCCGCACTTTCAATCAAAATGCCCGCATAATAATCCACAACAATGGTAAAGGCCAGGATGAGAATGTACTCCGGCTTAAAAAACATGTAGAAAAAGCAGGAAGCAGCCAGCAGTAACTGCCATCTGAACCTGTGCGGAAGAACAAAGAAAAGAACGGTTACTACCGGAAAAAAGACGAGGAATTCAAATGAATTAAATAGCATTTCAGCTTAAATTATCGGAACGTTATGGATTCAGCTTCTTGTTAATGGAGCTGATCATTTCACCAACGTTCTTAAACTGATAGATTTCCGTTGATGTAAACTTTATATGGAAAGCCTTTTCTATGGCAGCAATCAGCTGAATATGGTTTAAAGAGTCCCAGTCATCGACATCTGAGGCAACTGTATCAAAACTGATGACGACATCTTCATTATCAAGTACATCTTTAAAAATCTCATTTACTTCTTTCAACAATTGTTCCTGGTTCATACCGACGTTGACGTTTTCTTTATGTGAATAATTTTCTCTAATCTATAACCTGCCAGCTTCAGGGAGTACCTGTTCTCCGAGATCACTTCAAATCCCAGAGAGGGATATAGTTCTTTTACCAGTGAATTCTTTGTTGTAGGAATATACTCTCCGACAATCCTACGGATACCCGACCTCCTGGCATCACTGGCTATACAATTGAGGGTGAACCACTCCATGCCTCTTTTTAAAACCCGGCAACTCATCGCCCAGTTCTCAATGAACAGAGTTTCAGAATCCGTCTTTTTCAGGACGACAAATGCGACAAGTCCGTTATCACCGAACTTATCCTTTAATGTAAACGAATAGCTGTAATAATCCGGATCGCCGGTCATTCTTTTAACCTCCTCCTCTGTATATCTGACAGTCCTCAAATTAAACTGGTTAGAACGCTGGGATAACTGCGATACCCTCGGCACGCTAAAAGGATCAAAAGCCCTTACCTCCGACGACATATCCAGGCTGGCCAAAAATGCGTCCTCGTTCGCAAAGCCCTTTAGCACATCCCTTCTTTTCGCCTCTTCCTGGTACTGCCGGGTCCTTTCACTATCATTTGGTGTATATGACGCTGTTTCAAACAAATTCAAGGATTGCAGAAAGAGCAGGTATTGCGCCGGATCTTCGGGAAGATCCGGAACAATGATCTCCGGTATTTCCTTTTTTACCAACGCTCTTTCAACAGGGTTGTCGTCAATAAATACGATAGCGTCCATACCAACGTTCAGGACACTCTGAATATATCTGATATTATCAGCTTTATTCTCCCAGTTGGCAACAAAAACCGCAATATCATCCAGCCGGAGTTCCATTTCCGGGTGACTGACAAAAGGTTGACGGGCAGTATCATCATTATTCTTGCTGCATATAGCCAGGATGATCCCCCTGGTCTTCAGTTGCTTAAGCCACAACTGAAGTTCCGAGAATATTTTGCCGTTTCCCAGGCCACCAATCTGTATTCCGTCGGTGCCGTCATCTCCGATAACACCGCCCCAGAGAGTATTGTCAAGATCTAGTACCACACATTTTACAAACGAACCTGAAACAGCGAGTATGATATCACTTATGTTCTTAGCCAGATACGGTAAAAAGTCAATGCTGTAAACCATATCCGCAGCATAATAGATCCTGGGATCAAAAGAGCCATTATGTCCAGCGCGTGCAATCAGCGAATTTAAATCCAGGATAAACAAATCCTTCCTTTTCACAGATAAATCAATCAGCTGCATATTCAATTTCTTCAGTTGATATGCAAAAGAAGACGTTACCTTCAATCCGAAATTACCAAAGACACCATCATTAATCTCAGAGTAATTATTAGTGATCACCGTGCAATCAAGCCTTTGCGACACCGCAGTACATAATTCTTCCAGATACTGTAGCTGGCTGTCCGCAAAATTCTCCCGTTCCTCACTGTCAATTTTGTAGAAACGCTTTATAAGCCGGCTTGTACTTCTTAGTATGATCACAAAAGCCGGAGCAAATCTGTACAGTTCAGAACCGGTATTAAACACCTCCAGATCAATCTGATTATAATCCGCTTCAAAGATTTCATACTTTACATTGAACTCAGCGCCATATCCTTTTAAAGCACTGACAGTTAACTGAGAAGATGAATCTGAAAGCACAGCCACCCTGATCTCTCTATTGAAAGATGAAAGTCTCTTCAGGTTCTTTTTAAGATCGTTGAACGGTTTAATATTCACGTTTAATAGTTATAATGGATTTGCGGAAGCAATAACCGATAAAGCCGTTGCTAAATCGCTTTCGGATTCCCTCTTTTCCCCCTTCTGTTCACAACAAAAATAATACAAATCCGGCAAACTCGTCATCTTTGGGGTTTACAGAAAAAAAGCGTAGCAGATAGTCAACAATCAATAGCAAAATTTCCTCAATTATCGCATTCACAATATGAACAATAATTCATATTTTTACTATTCCTCCGAATCAGCGTGGATCATCTACCCTCCCCGGAATACTGAATTCTCTTCCTCTTAATGTTCTGAATAACCCGGGTACCGGATTATTCTGGCAAGTGTTTTACTTGTCTCGGCATTCACTCTGCTGTCTCTCCACATTGAGTCCACATGTTTCTGCAATTATGCGGACTCAATGTGGAGAGAACGACGTTTCAATGTGCGCGCGTGCAGGAAAAAAAACAAATAAATCTGGAATGGATCCTGAGATCCTTTGAATTGGCAGCAGACAGGAAATATCGTGAACAGCCCGACTCGTGACTTGCAGGGAAAAGCAGACTCTGGATGGTTTTACAACCGGCCGCCTTTTGCACACACAAAGTTACTCTTTATCATTTCAGAATCCCTGTGTTTAGAACAAATATTTCAGACATGCGTCTTAGCTGCCGGAAAGGCTAATGATAGTGCTGGTGCTATCTTGTTTTCATGGTAAAGCCGTTTACTCTTCCGGGCAGTAAACCTGATGGTCCCTTTGTAAACAGCATTATCAGCAGCGGATATAAACTGGCTACAAAAAAACGGGGTAATGCAAGCGCATATTACCCCGTTTTTTTGTAATTTTAACAGAATGGAAAATTCTTGCCCTGATAAATTTAATGATTTACAGGCCTCTTCCGTTCCTCTCCATGATTCTCTTCTTCCGGCCTTACAATAAGACGGAGAGTAGCATCATTCGTCACAAAAGACCAGAACCAGCTAAAGGCCAGCTTTGCCTTATTCCTGAATCCTACCAATGGAATAATGTGAATGAAAAGCCAGACAAGCCATGCAAAAAATCCTTTGAAGGAGAACTTTGGAAGATCGGCCGCCGCATTGTATTTCGAAATGATGGCCATACTTCCTTTGTCTTTGTACGAAAAGGGAGTTTGAGCCTTTTTTTCAATCTTGTTCAGAAGGTTCTCTGCTAACAGGGTTCCCTGCTGCATCGCCACCTGTGCAACCTGCGGGTGTCCTTTGGGATAATTAACATCAGAAAGCTGCAGGCTCTGATCACCAAGAGCAAAAATATTATCCGAACCCAGTACTTTGTTGTGTTCATCTACCATTATCCTGCGCCCGCGTGCAATGACCTTTTCAGGCAAGCCGGGCACTTCCCTTCCGATCACACCTGAAGTCCAGATCAGAGTGTTTGTTTCAATGGAAGTACCATCATTCAAAATGACCCTGCCCTCACTATAATCCTGTACGGCTTTATTGAGGATAATTTTAACACCCAGCTTACTCAATATCTGGAATGCTTCATCCTGTGCCTTTTTACTCATAGGAGCCAGCAGCACCGGTCCAGCGTCAATAAGATAAATGTGGGAAGCGAAATTCTTTATTTCAGGATATTCCTTCACCATAATCTTACTTCCCATTTCTGCAAGCATTCCGGCAAGCTCCACACCTGTAGGTCCTCCTCCCGCTATCACGAAATTTAAAAGCTTGTTCCGTTCACTTCTGTCTTTTGAGCGCACAGCCTTTTCCAGGTTAAGAAGCAAATGATTCCGCATGTTCAACGCTTCATCAATCGTTTTCATGGGCATGGCATTTTTGCGTACATTCTCAATCCCAAAATAATTGGTCTCGGTACCCATCGCTAATACGAGATAGTCGTATTCTAAAACTCCGTTATCGGTTTCTATTGTATTTCGTGACGGGTTGACCCTGACAAGCGAACCGAGATGAAAACGAACATTGCTCCTGTCTCTGAACAGACGTCTGAAAGGATAACTTATATTAGAAAGCTCGATAAAAGCGGTAGCCACCTGGTAGAGAAGCGGCGGAAAAAAATGGTAGTTGTTCTTGTCAACAAGCGTGATCAGGAAGCGGTCGTCGCCCTTGAATTTCTTAATAAGATTGATACCCGCAAATCCTCCCCCAACTATAACGATTTTTATTTTATTCATATCTTCGTTGCAATTTTTACAAAAATACACCAAATTCAATAATAAAGACACACCAAACAGTCATAATTGTTTAAACTTTAATCTTATTTACAACAAATCTAAGAACCATAATGCACCTAGTACCCGATGCCTCTCCCGAAAGCTTTTGTACGCCAGCTTAACAGGCTTCGCCCGGAAAACCACTTTCATGCTACAGGAGCAGGATAAAAAAACAATACATGTAACCCGGAAACGGCCAGTTCGTATACTTCCACAGTTATTATCTGATATGTAAAATGGATAAGAAAGAGTCTACAATATAAGTTACATAGATCTGATTAAGAAATTGCTTTTCAAGGCATTTGCACAACAAGCTCTGGTATATTTTCCCGGGGTACTTTGCCCGAAACTGGTTCTCACGAAAAGACGGGTTAAATAATATGCAGCCTGTAAGAATGTTACACCTGGAAAACTCTTTGCCCGACATTGCAACAGATGAAGAAATGATGCGGGAAGCAGAATTGATATCGCGTTCCGGGAGTTTTGCATGGGACATCAAAACAAACAGAGTGCGTTTTTCCTGGGGATTATCCCGGATCTTTGAACTTCCGGATGAAGAGAAGATCTCCTCTTTTAAAACACTATTCCGCTATTTGCACAATGAAGACAGGCCGCAGGTAAGAAAAGATATCAGTCTTATCAGGCTGGGAATAAGACCAGAGAAAAATATATACAGGATATGTGGCAGACAGACGACACTGAAGTATCTCAGTGTGGAATATCTTGTTAAAGGCTCTGATAGTGACCCTAAGCTTTATGGATTTATCCAGGACATAACGGAAATGAAGGCAGAAAAGGACCAGATTAAAGGGTATACAGCAGACCTCCGTACCATCCTTGATCATACCGACGTTGCTTATCTTCTGCTTGATCGGGAATTCAGAGTAGTGTCTTACAATAACCTGGCAGCAACATTTTCTTTGAGTGCTTTTGGTAAAGACCTGCAGCAAGGAACTCCCGGCCTGGATTATCTCAAAAGCCACAGGAGAAACTTCGTGAGTTCTGTTATTAGCCAGCTTCGCTGTGGCCAGACGGTAAGATATGAAACCAGTTATAACATCTCCGAAAAACCGGAATGGTTTGAAGTGATATGGAACGGGATAACCTGTGACTCTGGAGAGACCACCGGCTATGTATTCTCTGCGAAAAACATCACAGAAAGAAAGCTTAATGAGCTTGAGAGAGATAGAAAAATATCTGAAATATCAGCGAGGAACAATGCTCTGGAGCAGTTCACTTATATCGTTTCACATAACCTGCGTTCGCCGGTCGCCAACATTAAAGGAATTACCTCACTGCTAACAGAAATGGAGCTTGCGCCAGAAGATATTTTTCTGCTGAATGGTATCGAAGAATCGATTGAACGGGTTGACGATGTAATTAAAGATCTCGGGCAGGTCATCCAGGTCAAAAACAGGATCACAGAAAGTTCCGAATTACTTACTTTCGATGACCTGCTTGACGAAGTAGCAGTATTTATCCGCAACAGCCCTGATTGCCCTGCTTTTTATATAGAACAGGATTTTTCTGAAGTACACTATTTCACCGTTATAAAAAGTTATCTGTTCAGCATCTTTTATAACCTGATATCTAACAGCATCAAGTACCGAAGGCCGGAAGAAGAAGCGATCATTCAAATTAAAGCTCTGAAAAAAGGAGACGGCATTATACTGGTTTTCAGGGACAACGGAAAGGGCATCGACCTTAGCAAGAACGGCAAAATGCTGTTCGGTCTATACAAGCGATTTGATTTAACGGTTGAAGGCAGAGGCATGGGATTGTTTATGGTGAAGACCCAGGTCGAAGCCCTTGGGGGAAGTATTGAGGCAGAAAGCCTCCCGGGATCATATTGCCAGTTTACGATCAACCTGCCGCCAGAAAATCTTTATATATAGGTGTAGAAATGAAATGCCGGCTTCAATTATCCGGAGATAACTGAAGCCGGCATTTCATTTTTAATACTAAAAGGCGGCGAGCCGGCTTTGCTTTACAGCATGCAGAATCCTTATCTCGATCGGATCTCTTTCTTCATAAATGAAAAGTAAGAGAATGCAAAACATAGTATAGTTGCGGCAATTAAGCCTGTTAGTTGGGGCCACACCAGCAAAAGGCTTTGTCCCAATGGTAAAGGGCTTGGAATTGCTCCATACACCTGCTCCATGGTAAGCGGCCCCAGGCTTCTCACGGCCGGCATCAGCAAGGTAGTTGTTGCATCGCTGAACAGCTGGCTTGGCACCAGGCGTAGCAATCCTAATATGAAGTGCTGATAATTCACCACTTCCGCTTCAGATGCTCCTTGCCCCGGCATGGTCAGCTTTGCGACGAGGCTA
>JBQGEO010000781.1:0-1818 GCA_052039655.1 Pararcticibacter sp. | reverse complement strand
TGTTTAAAACGATGAAATTGCTGAATATTGATCTTGATGAAGTCAGACAACTCTATGAGCAGTTTAAATCCGGCAGTTATAACCATCAAAGCAATAAAAATGAAAACCAGTAATAAAATAATACTCCTAACGATTGTATTCCTCTTCGGGATGCTTGTTTTTTATAACCTCGGGTTGAAAGCGTCTTATGACCGCGGTGAATACAAAAATGTATTCGCTGACTACACAAAGTTGAATTACAAAAATTTTGATAAAGTACTGATTAAGACGTCCCACGAATTTAATGTAGAGATAAGACGGTCGGATACCTTTGATGTAAGAGTCAGTAATTATGTTAAAGATCAGATTAAAGTGGGCCAGTCAGGGAGACAGCTACAATTGGAATTTGATTCTGACAAAGATTTTATATGGAGAAAGACAGGTGTTGTGATATCATTACCAGTGTTAGAAGAAGTTACGACCGCTAGCTCTTCCTCTAGTGAGCCTGAAGATAGACCAGGGGGCAATTGGACTAATTTTGTGGAAATTAAAGGATTCGATCAGTCCGATTTAATCATATCTCAGATTGAAAAAAGTGAGATACAATTAAAGAACAACAAGATCAGGCGGCTACGTGCCTCCTTATCCGGCAAGCAACTTACTACACACCTTCTTGTGGATGGTTCGAATAAAATTGACAGTTCATACATCACCGTAAAAGGAATGAACACCCTAAGTTTGACCGATATTTATATCCCAGGGAAATACTCTTTTTCTGACAGCGCTGTTCTGAATTTGACTGGCGGAGCGCTTAAAATGCTCTGCAAATAAAATAATCAGAGTTGTGATCAATGAAGCCAGTTTAGGATAGCTGGCTTGTCTGAATCATCTACCATAGATTCTTTAGAATAGAGAGGGAGGAGGTACAATGATAATTGAGTCCTGAGAGAAAACAGATTCAGCTATTTCTAATGTGAGCCCACATTATTGCAGAAGCATGTGGACTCACGACGGAGATACAACAGAATGAGAGGCAACACTACAAAGCATTTGCCGGAGCTTCGATATTTAAGCTATTAAAAGTAAGAGTGCTATCCCGGTGCAGATATATTATCTATTCGAATGGAGAAGAACAAAAGTAAAGTTACTTTCACTGTAAATCAATCATTTGCATAAATTAATATTTTTACTTACCTTTGCTCGAACTGAAAAAGAGGGGACAGGTTTGTCCCCTCTTTTCTTTTACTGATAAATTATGAATATAGAGCAAAGGGTAAGTGAGCTTGTCGAAGAAAAGATTGCAGACAGGGCTGATTTGTTCCTGGTAGATGTTAAAATGCATTCGAACGGAAAGCTGGTTGTTCTGGTGGACGGAGATACAGGTGTGGGAATAGCGGATTGTGTTGCAATAAGCAGGCATGTCGGATATCATCTTGAAGAAGAGAATGTAATTGAGCATGCATATAATCTGGAGGTATCATCTCCGGGGCTGGATACCCCGTTAAAGCAGCAGCGTCAGTACGAAAAGAACAAGGGGCGGACCGTTTCTGTAAAGCTGATTGCAGGGGAAAAAAGAGAAGGACTTCTTCTGCAGGTATCTGAAGAAGGTATTACGATAGAAGAAAAAGTGAAGGAGAAAGGGAAAAAAGCCGTGCTGATTGAAAGTTTTATTCCTTTTGGTGAGATAATGGAAACTAAGGTTTTAATTTCATTTAAATAGAAATGAGCAATATTAATTTGATCGATTCCTTCCAGGAGTTCAAGGAATTCAAGAACATAGACCGTCCAACGGTGATCAGTGTGCTGGAAGAAGTGTTTCGCAGTATGATCAGAAAAAAA
>JBQGEO010000780.1:0-3047 GCA_052039655.1 Pararcticibacter sp. | reverse complement strand
TCAGCTCCGGGTGACGGCATTTGTATTAAGAACTATCCGGTAAGTATAAAGGCCGATAACGTAATCATCCGCTATATGCGTTTTCGGATGGGAGACGAAAAGAAAGTCGAAGCAGATGCTCTGGGAGCCAACAAAGGCAATAACAACATTATCATTGATCATTGCTCCATGAGCTGGGCTACGGATGAATGTGCCTCTTTCTATCATAACCGGAACTTTACGATGCAGTGGTGCATCATAGCAGAAAGCCTTAACTCATCCGTCCACGCCAAGGGGGAACACGGGTATGGCGGCATCTGGGGAGGTGAGGGAGCCTCTTTCCATCATAACCTCATCGCCAGTCATAAAAGCCGGACACCCCGCTTCAGCGGCTCTTCAACCACCCCCAACTCAAAGGACGAACTGGTGGACTTCAAAAATAATGTTATTTATAACTGGGAAATAAACAGCGTATACGGAGGAGAACGCGGACGGTATAATGTCGTGAGCAACTATTTTAAAGCAGGGCCTGCTACCCTTGCCTCTAAGAAACAGCAAATACTGAATCCCTGGTCGCCATACGGGCAGTTTTATTTGTGCGGGAATGTTCTGGAGGGCAATAAGAAGGTTTCGAAAGATAACTGGACAGGTGTCAAAGCCGATCACCCTGACTCTGCAAAAACAGAAAAAGGCTTTACTACGGAGGCTATTGACTGCCAGGATGCTGCAAAAGCCTACGCAAGCGTGCTGAAACTTGCAGGAGCAAGTTTCAGGCGCGATAAGGCAGATCTCCGCCTCACCGAAGAAGTCCGGGCTGGAAGTTCCGCAGCCGGCAAACTGAAAAATGGAATTATTGATTCACCTAAAGATGTGGACGGCTGGCCGGAACTCCGGTCTCTTCCTGCCCCGTTGGATTCGGACAGGGATGGGATACCTGACGAATGGGAAAAGAAGAACAGCCTGAACCCATCTGATCCGGCTGACGCCGCCGGATACACACTTAGTAAGGAGTATACCAATATTGAGGTGTATTTAAACAGTTTAGTACTTAAATAAACAGATAAATAGAATGAACAGGAAAATCTTTCTCTTTTTGTTTTCCATCGTATTAATGTCATTCGCATTAATACAAAATCATAAAATCACCGTGTGGATGATAGGAGATTCCACCATGTCCGTAAAGCAGCCGAAAGCTTATCCTGAAACGGGGTGGGGCATGCCGTTTTCAACGTTCTTCAACAAGAAAGTAACCGTAGACAACCGGGCGATGAATGGCAGAAGCACTCTTTCATTTATCAATGAGAAACGCTGGCAGGCTGTTTACGATAATCTGAAAGAAGGCGACTATGTCCTGATCGAATTTGGTCATAATGATGAAAAGATCAATAAACCGGGCGTTGGGACCACTATAGAACAGTATAAGGCGAACCTTGCAACGTTTGTTAACGAAGCACGTGCAAAGAAAGCTATTCCGGTATTGATGACCCCCATTGTGCGGCGTAACTTTCAGAACGGTAAATTAACTGATACCCATCTCGGTTATCCAGATGCGGTCAGAAAAGTGGCCGACAGCCTCCACGTCCCGCTGGTCGACATGCAGAAAAAGACAGAAAGACTGTTAAGCTCATTGGGGGATGAAGGTTCGGTGAAATTATTCAACCACGTACCTCCGGGTACAGAAAACTATCCCGACGGAAAAAAAGACGATACCCACCTGAGCCCTGAAGGAGCGAAGCAAATCGCACTTCTGGCTGCCGAGGGCTTAAAGGAAGCGAAAGTCGGGCTGGTTCGCTATTTAAGAGAAAAGTAAATCCACCAGTCGTATTTGTTATAATGAATCCTATGAAAGTATTCTTATTTTTTCTTTTTAGTCTTTTATGCGGGCCTGCTTTGCTAAGCGCGCAGGAAAGACATTTTACCGTTGCACAGGACGGGAGCGGAGATTTTAAAACAGTACAGGAAGCCATTAATGCCGTGCCTGATTTCCGGAAGGTACAGACAGTCATCTTTATTAAGAATGGCGTCTATAAAGAGAAACTGCTTCTGGCGCCATCGAAAAGGATGGTAAGGCTGATTGGCGAGAGCCCGGACAAAACAATCCTCACTTACGATGACTACGCCTCAAAAAAGAACCGGTTCGGGGAAGAAAAGGGAACCTCAGGTTCTGCCAGTTTTTACATTTATGGTGACGATTTCAGTGCCGAAAATATCACGTTCGCAAATTCCTCAGGACCGGTCGGGCAGGCAGTTGCCGTTTGGTCAGCAGGAGACAGGATGAAATTTAAAAACTGCAGGTTTCTGGGATTCCAGGATACGCTCTATACATATGGGTATGGCAGCCGGCAGTACTTTTCCAATTGTTATATTGAAGGTACTGTAGATTTCATATTTGGATCATCAACAGCGGTATTTAAGGATTGTGATATTTTTTGCAAAAAACAGGGCTATGTGACGGCAGCCTCCACTCCCGACTCCGTAAAATATGGCTATGTCTTTATGAACTGCCGGATACGGGGAGATGGCGCTGTAAATTCCTTTTATCTGGGAAGGCCCTGGCGCCCGTTTGCTAAAGTGGTGTTTATGAATTGCGAACTCGGAAAACATATCCGCCCCGCAGGCTGGCATAACTGGGACAAAGCGAGTAATGAAAAGACTTCATTTTATGCCGAGTACAATAACCGGGGTGAAGGCTTTCAGCCCAAACAGCGCGTTGCCTGGTCGCATCAGCTGACAAAAGAGCAAGCAGGGGAGTACACGCTGGAAAAAGTGTTCCGCGGCTGGAATCCCGAATAAAACGCGAAGCGTTTTATTCGGGATTCCAGCCTACTGCCCCTTGCGTTTCATGAAGACATCTGAGGTGATCAGGATCATTTTTTTAGTCATAAATTGTTACTATATATGTATACAATCAGGCTAAGAATACGCACGTCTAATGACGTTCGGTTTAAATAAATGAAACGTTATAAACCATGATGATCTACAAAAGTAAGGTTGGTTTTTGGGCCTATTTTTACATCGCCTTCTTTCTTGTTCTTACAGTATACTTTTGGTCGACAGGCGATCTGCTG
>JBQGEO010000779.1:0-23565 GCA_052039655.1 Pararcticibacter sp. | reverse complement strand
AGCTGGCAAATCATCCCTCAAGCTCTCGGCAAACTTCTTAGCGATCCTGAGCGCCTTCCAGGAGTGATGAATTCTCTTATGAAGATGAAAAAACTGATCATTGCTGATCTGGAAAATGCATAACTAAAAAAGAGGCGTCCTTAATAGAAAGACGCCTCTTTAATTCACTTATTGTTTTAATTTACACCTATTGATCCTGCTGTTCAGGCGCTTTGCCTATCAGGTCCATAAACTGATCCAGTTTAGGTGTGATAATAATTTGCGTACGCCTGTTCCTTGCTTTTCCTTCTTCAGTACTGTTATTGGCAATAGGATTATACTCGCCCCGGCCTCCTGCTGTCAGTCTTTTCGGATCTACTGCGAAGTTGTTCTGCAAAGCCTGAACTACCGATGAAGCCCTGAGTGCGCTCAGATCCCAGTTATTCCGGATGTTCTTTTGGGAAATTGGCACATTATCCGTGTTCCCTTCAACCAGCACATCATAGTTACTGTAGTCCTTGATGATTTTTGCAATTTTACTCAAGGTTTCTCCAGCACGGTCGGAGATTTCGTAACTTCCTGATTTGTAAAGCATGTTATCTGACAGCGAGATATAAACCACCCCTTTCAGAACCTGAACGTTCACGTCTTTCATTTCCTGCTGGCTTAGCGAGCGGGTCAGATTGTTGGTAAGCACCATGTTCAGCGAGTCGCTCTTGTTCTTGGCATTTACAAGCTGCTGAATGTATTTATTAGAACTGTTAATTTCGTCGACAAGTTTAGAGATGTTCACATTTCCCTGGCTGGTTGAGTTCAGACACTTGTCGAGAGCTTCCCGCAATGACTTAACATTGGCTCGTTCAGAGGCTATCTGATCTTCCAGGTTAGACACCTTATTATTAGCCACAGCGAGGTTCCGCTCTGTCAGCAAATATTGCCGGCGCATATCGCGGGTATTGCTGTCGAGCCTGTTGTACTGGCTCTGTAATGATTCATACTTCTTTTTTGTAACACAGCTCTGGCCCCCTATCATAATAGCCACAAGGCCAAGAATGGAAACTACTGATCTCATATTCGGATACTTTTTCATTGTTCTTCTTTTTGTTTAACAATAAAGAATAAACGCTTTCCCCCTGCCGAATGTTTGAACCCCAAGGAATGCCTGTTATTCTTTCTTCATTTGTATAAATTGATATATTTGAAAAAAATGATTTAAATCACATTCTACTTATCGTAAGCAAATATTTGCCAGAGTACAATGCAAATAGGCTGCATTTTTGTGTCTCATATTTGCGTTAAAGGAATTCTTATGAGTATTTTAATTCATATAGGTTTTTGGGGAATAGATACTGAATTTGGCCTGGTTGGTAAAATACGGCCCGGATATGAGTACAAAATCCCGGCCCGGTATCTTTGGAAAACCTTCAGCATAGAGGGCAGGAATCTTTATCTGTGGCCGGTTTTACTTATGCGCAAATACTGGATTTATGACTCGAATGCGGACAGTCTTTTCACAGCCTTCTTTTTTGCCCAGGAGTATTTTAAAGCAGAAAAACCGGCAGATCATCCCGAAGCCTCCTGGCCTGAGACTATTTTCTTCGTAAAAAGCATGCTTCAGTTATGTGAAGAACTTCTTCTTAAGGAACATAGCGGCTACAAAGGAGAAAGAATGATCGTGACACCCGAGTTATATGAATACGCACGCGAAGTATTGAAAGTGTATGATGCGGGAGGAGCGGAGCATTATCCGCCTCCGAAATAATGATCAGGATCACATAATTTACGCTGACGCAATTCAGGCATCATCCTAAATTTGCATCCACTGAATCTATTCCCGGAAAGATTATGCCTTATAACTTTGATGCTTTATTGCGTTATCACGTGATAGACGAATGTCTTCAGAATAACAGATACGGATGCACTCTCGATTTTCTCGCAGAAAAGTGTACCGAAGCGCTTATTGAAAAAGGCGGAAACCCGGGCAGATCTACTGTAAGCAGGCGGACCATTCAATATGACATAAGCGAAATGAGGGGAAACAGCCTGGGATATAAAGCCCCAATAAGGGTTAGAGACGGGAAGTACTTCTACTCGGATAAAGACTTCCGCATCAGTAATGCTACCATCACCAGAACTGACATACATAATATCTCTGCCGCCCTGAAAATGCTGAAGACATACCGAGGCACCGTTTTTTTCCGGAACATCGAATCGCTGGTAGAGCGGCTTGAGCAAAAGGTGATCACCTCCCGTACTGCCCGGCAGGTACAGGCGGTATTGGCATTTGAACATATTCCGGAGAGCACCGGAGTTGAATGGATCATTCCATTACTGGATGCAATTCTGAAAAAGCAGGTTATCGGTATCACTTATCAGCCCTTCGGAGCTAAGAAACATAAGAAATATCCATTTCATCCATGTCTCCTGAAAGAATACCGTAACCGGTGGTACCTTCTGGGAATGAATGACCGGCACAAGTGCATTCAGACGCTGGCTCTCGACAGGATAAAAGATTTTGAAATGCTGCCTGACTTCGAATACGACTCCAGGCAGCTCCCCGACCACGATACCTATTTTAAACACACCATCGGTGTCTCGATCTCCTACGGCTCAAAACCACAGGAGATCGTCCTGAAGTTCAATGAATCAAAGCTTCCCTACATTAAAACCCAATCCCTTCATGAAAGCCAGGAAATAATTACGGAAACACTTAACAGCATTACAATCCGCCTGCTTTTAATTCAGAATTATGAATTAGAATCCTTAATTATGAGTTTTGCGGACGAAGTTGAGGTGTTGCAGCCTCCTTCATTAAGAAAAGCGATCCTTCGCAGACTTCGCAAAGCAGGTATAATGAGCCGGCAAAATGCTCAGAAAAGCAAACCCAGGGCAAAGCCCGGCTACTGAACGGATCAGCCTGTATTGTACGATCAGGCAGAAACAGAAAGAGCAGATCCGTTTACAGAAATGGTGTATTGCTTTAGCGCAGATGTCGCCGGGCCCCGTACAACGCCTCCCGCTGTATTAAATTCACTACCATGGGCGGGGCATATAAATTTCCCCTGTGCATTATTGTACGCGACAGAGATGCCCTGGTGTGTACATGCCAGTTGAACAGCAGTGAAAGATGCCGGGACATTTGTTTGCGCCAGTCTCACCAGAATAACACCGTTAGCCATTTTGGAATCGCCAACATTCCTCAGTTCAGAATCCAGGTTTGCAGTGAGCAATTCTTTATTTCCTCCGTTTCCGGGATCAGGAGTTGCTTCTTCTTCCGGATCGCTGCCGCAGGCTATCAGGCTGCAACCGGTACATACCGCAGCAAGGCCAAGTCCCAGCTTTGACAAGAATTCTTTTCTTTCCATAAGACGTTTATTTAGAGTGGTGATTAATAATTATGCTGCTCCTTTTTGCCGAAGCTGAAAACCCTGGTAATGGTGAAGCCTATGCGGTATTGCCCTTTTGTCCATTTCGATTCGGTATCTGCGATGTAATTAATGGGTGAAATAGCCTGGGCATTAGCAAGATTCACCGTAAATACATGCCCGCCTGTTTCCACTTCAATTCCTATTGCTGAAGGGGCATAGAATTCGGGAGACTTATTGTCTTTCCTGAATGAAGAGAACGGATGAACATAGTCAGCTACAATTCCCATCCGCTTTGTCACTTTTAACCTTCCCGCTACCGAGACAGAGAAAATATTCTTCTCATTTCCTTCAAGATAAGGGAACGGCAGATTATTCCTCAGAAAAGAGGGTGCAGCAACGAGAGAAAAACGGGAAGAGAACTTTCTTGAAAATACAGCCTGATAGAAATAGGAAAGCCGGTTTGTATAATCGTCGAATACGTTGGTTGACACCTCATAAGGCTTTAAGCCCACCTGTGCAATGACGGTAAGGGCAAAAGGCATACTCCCGTCGCCTTTCTGTTCCAGTACCTTGTATTTAAATCCAAGATCGAGAAGCTGTTCGAATTTACTCCTTCCAAACGAAATGTCCAGTTTATCGGTAAGGCCGTATTCAAATCCGATGTAGATGTCCGAGGAATTATCAAGTCCCCATAATGTCCGGCTGCCTCCATCCTTCCCGGCCACGTCTCCGAACCGGTGGACTACCATAAAATTGAGATTTTTTTTCCTCATCGTTTCGCTTGTAGGCGTCAGGATAAGCCTTGTGGACTTGAAAGCAGCGATAACAGTCTCGTCTTTCCCGTCTGCAGACAGAGCATTGATCAGAGAGTCTGCGGACAGAGAATCAGCAGGGGCATCCTGGGCACGCGTCAGCAAAGAACTCAGGATCAGCATAAAAAGCGACAAACATTTTCTCATAATGATGCGGGGTTATATGTTTTATTTCTGGTATCTGGAATAATCGGCAGCAACCTTTACCTGGATATTTTCAGCAATTTTCTGAAATACAAGCCTGGGGATATCAATCTGGTGGTCTTTACACCTCACTATAAACTCAGAAGAGAGCTTTACTGCCCCTTTATTTACCTGCACTTTACCTTCTATAGTACGGTTTTGCTTAATGCCGTGCACGTCCAGAACGCCCGCGGCCTTAACCGTATAGGTCCCATCTTTTGACACATCCACCTTATCGAGAATCTTACCTTTAAAGGAAGCGTTCGGGTACTTATCGCTTTCCATATAATTCTCGTTGAAATGCTCCTGCATGAGAGACTTTTCAAATACGAACGACCGCACCGGAACGCTGAAAACGAGCTCACCTGTTGCCGGATTATACACCGATACTGCTTTGCCTGATAAGGCAGAAATATCCTCGAGAGGAGCTTTAGAGAAGATCGAGACTTTCGCATTTTTACAGACATAGGAGTCCCCGCCCGCCTGGCTGGCTGCCAGCCAGGCAAGTAAAACAATAGCAATATATTTCATCTGATTACTTTTTTATCATACTTCCGATATCCCAGCCGACACCTACCGCTACGCCCGCAGACCGCAAATCAATCCCTTCATTACCTATTCCTGTTAAGGGAACTTTATAATAGGGCTGCACAAGGAGGCCGAACTTATCATTTAACCGGCGCTGGTAGGTTACGTTAAGATTAAGAACCCCGGCAAGATGTTTATTCCGGTTGGCCACCGCATAACTTTGTTCTGTATAATCTGTATAAGTGAATGAATACCTTTCCCTGAGCATAATGTATGAGGATAATCCCGAACCCACGCTCAATCCGTTTTTCCCCCTGGCAAAAAACTGAAAACTAACATTCAGAGGAATATCCAGCACCTTACAATCTGCATCAATATGCCGCAGCTGCCGGGCTCCGTAACCATAATCGCCATAAGCTCCGGCTTGCGGGTTATAATTAGCCTGATAAGGCTTTGAAGCATAAGTTACACCTGTGGTAAAACGCCATTTCCGAAAATCGAGATTGAGCAATAAGCCGCCATTCACGCCTAACTGACTGCCGGATAAAGAATTTACACCATTCAGATCAGGTGCCGTTACCACGGCGAGGGATATTTTTACACGCTTCCGGACCTGAAGCTCCGGTACATTTTCAGTACGCTCCTTTACAGGGCCCTCCTCTGGTTCAACCGCCTCTTCCCTGGGCTCAGCCTGACTGACAACAGGTGCTGATTCGGGAACACCATAAGCAGAAGAGTCACCTTTCGCAGGCACTGGTATAATTGCGTGATCCTCTATTGTGGCTGTCTCAATCCCATATGCCTTGTCCGCCCGCCCGGATACAGGCAAGACACCGTCTTTTCTTCCTGCCGGATGATGAGTCTTCAGGGAATCGCCGGAGGCCATCCCGTTTCCGGCGAACTGATTACCCGGCTTTACTGTATCTGTTATCCCCGGCGCCATCTCCCTCCCTCCGCCATTCCTTTTCGCCGTTGTATTGTCATTGCTTCCCGAAGGGGAAAAAAACCTGAACATCAATATAAGAAGAACAGCGGCTACCCCCGCAGATATCCAATACATCCATCCAATCCCTCTTCTGCCCCGCTGTTCTTTGTCCAGTAATGCCTCCATTGCATCCCAGTCCTCTTCCTGAAACGGAATATTCCCTTCAGTTTCTGTCAAGCCTTTCCTGAACTGGCGATCGATCTTATTTTCGTCAGTTCTTCTCATTTGAATAGTCCGTTATTGAAGAAAGTAACATTTAAATTAACAGGATTAATAGCGACAATCGCACTGTAAGCCCCCCCACTGGCATCTCGTGATACATCTTCCGCATCTATAATCATCCTTTTTAGTTTATCCCTCGCTTTAAACAGGTTCGATTTGGATGTTCCCGTACTGATCCCCAGCATTTCGGCTATTTCTTCATGGGTATATCCCTCAATAGCATAGAGATTGAAAACCGTCCGGTAGGCATTTGGAAGCTGCTGGATCATCGCCAGGAGATCGTCGTACCGCAGTTTCTTATCCGGCAAATCCTCATGAACCAAATTTTCAGCTTTTTCAAGATCATCTGCATTGGCCATCCTGATATTACTCCGGTAATAGTCTATCGAGGCATTCATCATAATCCTGCCAATCCAGGCCTTAAAAGGCTTGTCTGTACTGTATTTATTCAAATTAGAGAACACCTTAAAAAAACCGTGATTCAAAATCTCCGATGCCTCGTACCTGTTTCCCGCATAACGCAGACAAATACTCATAGCATAGCCATAAAATGTCTTATACAACATTTTTTGATCTTTACGATCCTGCTTCAGGCAGCCAGCTATAAGCTGTTGTAGTTGTGCTTCGCCCATAGGGGAGTCTTCTTCTCTGCTCGTTGTTTCAAACCTTTTTAGTTATCACGGAGCAACTGATTAATTGGTTGCCTCATGCTGATTTTTTTTTAAAATATTTCACAAGTTTAAGTGAATATAAAACAATTATAGCCGGCAGGCAACCCTTCTCCGATCCGGCCCGTAATCCCTTCGACATAATATTTATTCACCCTTTATTATTTCATATGAAAGCTGCTAAATTCAGCGCTCTATGCGCTATCGTACTACTGCTCACATCATTGTATTCATGCAAGGATGACAAGGAAGATTCCCCTTCTACGAAGGAAACAGGCGTCAAACTGACGGCCAATGCAACGTTCGGTGATATCATCACCGATAACGAAGGCCGTGCTCTCTATTTTTTTTCAAACGATGCAAACGGAAGTTCATCCTGCACGGGCGGATGTCTTATTGCATGGCCGGTATACTATTCAGAAAATCTGAAGGTGGGCACGGGCTTAAATTCATCAGATTTCGGAACAATCACGCGAAGTGACGGAGCTAAGCAGACGACCTATAAGGGCTGGCCTCTATACTATTATCAAAGTGACACTAAAGTAGGCGATGTGAAGGGGGATGGGGTTACCGACAATTGGTTTGTAGCCAAAGCAGATTACACCGTGATGATTTCTTATACCCAGCTGGTCGGAAATGACGGCGTTCAGTACAACAGCCAGGGGAAAGCCGGACAAGAGTTCTCGCAGTACCTGACCGATGCTCATGGAAATACCTTATACGCTTTCGTACAAGACAGGTTCAAGCAAAACAAATTTACCAATAACGACCCGGCACACGATGCTGTCTGGCCGATCTTTCCGGTTACGACAATCGGAAGCATTCCTTCTATTCTGGACAAAACCCAGTTCGAAACGATCACAGTATTCGGAAAAACGCAACTTGTATATAAAGGAAATCCGCTCTATTATTTCGGAGCCGACAATATGCAACGAGGAAAAACACTCGGAATCAGTGTTCCCGTTCCGGGCGCAGCAATCTGGCCGATCGTAAATAAAAATACAGCAACAGCTGCCATGTAAAGCTGAACCCAAGAGTCGCAGCCCTGTTCACTGCGACTCTTGGGTTTTTATTTCTTACCTAAAATGTAAAATACAGACAAGTTTAACTGACTGGTAAGGCCCGCGTCAAACGTCTTATTCCTGAAATAATGATCCCTGGAACTTTTGTTATTATTATAAGAATATGAAATTTGCGCAAGGTTAGCAGACAATCCCAGGTTCTTCACCGGGAAAAACACTATCCCAAGATCTATTCCAGCCTCAACATCCTTCACGTAGTTATTTTCATCCTGCCCGTCTCCATAGTCAACCCAGGAATATGAAAAATCCGCATAAGGCCCGGTCCTGAACCCGACCTTTTCAGAAAGCATTAGATACTTTCGCAGAAAAATTCCCGAGCTAAAGCCATTAGAATTAAAGTCATCCCGCAAATCGGAATAAGAATTTGATTCATACTCGTACTTACGGTATATATATCCCAGATACCCCCCGGCCTCCCATTCGTCAGCAAAAAAACGGCTGTATTGGGGAGCCAGTGAAAAAAACAGGTTTTTTGTATCCGGCTCATAACTGCCCCGGACTTTGTTATACATCAGCCCCATTGCTCCTCCAATATACCGGGTACCTTTCGCAGTCTGGGCTCTTAATGTGATGGTTACTGATAGGAGAAGCAGGATCCCTGATACTATTTTCTTCATTCTTTTCTTGATTAAGATTCCTACCTTTTACCTAAAACCCAAAAAACAGATAGATTCAAAGAGTTTGTGAAAGAAAAATCGAAAGTATTTGTTCTGCGGATTACCTCCTTGTTGTTGGTGCGGGTCTTCGAACTTTCATAATACATGCCCCCGATATTGGCTGCTATGCCCAATCTCTTTAATGGAAAGTATTCCAGATCAAGCGATAAACCTCCTGTATATTGCATCGTTTCATTTTCTCCCGGGGATACGTCTGTCTCCGATTTTGCATAAGAAAAACTGAACAAAGGGCCGGTACGAAGACCGAACTGATCAGTAAACATGACATGCTTCCGCATGAACAGAGAGCCTACATACTGATTCTGAGTTGTGTGCTCCGGCATATCCCTGTCAATCTCCATTTTGCTATATCCGTAAGCGGCAGCCACTCCAACCTCAAGCTTGTCTGCGATAAACCGGCTGAAAGAGGGGCCGATCAGAAAGCCCTTACTATCCGTCTGTTCAACCTGGCCCGAGGTGTAATTCTGGTAATTCAACGTATGTTTTTCATTCCGGGATGAATAACCGATGTTAAGGCCGAGATAACTGGTTCCTTTTTCGGTCTGGGCATTAGAAATCCCCGCGAAGGCGATCACCGTCACGATAAGGGATAAGATCCTTTTCATTGTGTATATTCAATTGCTATGGTTTAACTAAGGCAATAGTAGATATTTTTCTTATTAAAAGAAAATATCTGCAACACTTCGGCTGAAAACAGCGGGGAAACCAGAAGGCGGCTACTTTCCAGGCATCACGATGTTAGTACTTTTGAGCCCCTTTTCCTTACTGTATTGCATCAGCTCACGTCCGCACTCTTCCGTCCTGTCGGAGGAAAGAATATCTGCACCCGCCTCTATCAGTCCGGAATAAACATCTTCTCCTCTCGCTTTCGCCTTGTTATCCAGGTTTCCCATTGTACCAAGAATACAGAAGATCCCCTTGCTGTGTAAGTAATCACACAACGTTCTATCAGGCTGAGCCACACCGACAAATGCAACGATACGATTGTTAGGCACGCCCATACTATTTAACCGTTCGAGATCTTCCCTGCTTTTTACAGAAGCGGAAATCATCAGGTCGGGAGCAAGCTTATGTACCTCAGCAGCCTGGTTAGCATTATAGGTAATGATAATACTGTAAGCCTCCGCCCGGTTACGCCTGACAGCATTGATCAGATTTTTATACGGCACGCCTCTCTTGATATCTAAAGTGAACAGGACCTTATCCCGTCCCCATTTTAAAACCGCATCGAGGGTTGGAATATGATACCGGGTCACTTTGCCGTCATTATCCTTCAGCCGAACATTCTTTAAATCGGCAAACAGCCGGTCATTCAGGTCTCCGGAGCCAGTGGTGGTACGTTCAAGCCGGTCATCGTGAAGCATAACGAGAACCGAATCCTTAGTAAACCCTGCATCACATTCGATCACTGAAGGCTGATGTTTTGTGCTGTTCGCAAAAGTTTCTATCGCGTTCTCCGGAAAACCCGGTACAGGTCCGCCTCTGTGACAACTCACGAGCGGCACACGGGAAGGAGACCAGGTCAGGAACTTCTGCAAATCCCTGATATCTTTAAATTTCAAATGATATTCCTGGCTATAAGAGGTACAGGACACCAGGAGAAAGGCAACAAAAAGATACAATACAATTCGATTCATTTTATCCGGAAATACGATCTGTCAAACTTAGGCAAATTGTTTCATATCTTCCTTCCTTCAGACCCGGGATACCCCTTAAGATAAGTAAAGGAAAAACGGTTGTTATTCTCCTATCTTCTTTAAGTGAGAGGCGCCTGAACTGTTATTGTTTATCCGTTGAGGACTCCCTTTATACTCCACCACAACTGCACCACTGGAATTAACGTCAAGAGATTCTGTTGCATGGATTGACAGCTTGCATGCACCTGAACCTTCGATATGATAATCAGCAACCTGAAGTCCGGAAGCCTTCAAAGACCCGGCTCCGCTCATTTCCACATGGTGTTTATTCGCCTGGCCCTGGAGGGTGAGCTCACAAGCTCCGCTTGCCTCCGTCCGAAGCTCCCCAACATTTACCCTGATGTCGGCCTTGCTCGCACCGGAGAGGCTGAGATCCAGCTTTTCCCCATTAACCGGGCTGCCGTTAGCTATTTCGACCGCACCGGAAAGATCAAGAGCTTTAAATTCCGGCGACGTGATATATACCTTTACTTCCCCGGTGTTACAGAGATTAGTTTCCTGCTTTACTTCCAGCGTTTCGCCTGAAACACGCGCTTTTATAAGGGGAAGCACATTTTCGTCCGCTTCAATACTCACCGACGACTTATCACTTTGCTTTATAAAAACCTTCAGTGCTCCGCCAACCGAAACTTTACTAAACCTCTCAAGGTCTTTTGTAACGGCAGCAGTTTTACCGGAAGGATTCACACAATTCAGATTACATCCCGACAGGAGAGCTGGAAGCAGCAAAGTGAGGTACCAGGCAAGAGATTTTATCTTCATCATAAAGAGGGGCGTTTAAAACAATAAGACGCTCTTATCTCCATAATGTTACATACAATCCGGAAGAAATCCCGGAGCAGAAAAGCCGGACAGTTTAAAATGTCCAGTAAAATCCAGCCTGGGCGTTTAGTCCCTTCAGCGTGTTGTATGGAAATGAACCGATCTTGTTCCTGATATTCTTTTGACGCTGCAAATGGAATTCACTAGTTCCCTCCATAATCACCTCCGGGCTCTTCACAGATATAAAATAACCGGCATTTAACGAGAGATAAAACTGGTTGCCTAAAGTAATGCGGTTAAGGCCGGTACCAATATAAGGAACCTGGTGCAGCTTCACGGTATAATCGTAATCATCTCCATCATCTTCGGAATGGCTGACAATCCTTTTGGCCTCGTTCCGGAAGAAATGACTCGCGCCGGCGGAAACAAACCATTTCCGTGCAAACCACCCTTCTTTTCCAAACAGGGGCTGCCAATCGGCCGTAAGCATCACGTTTGACCGGGACACTTTCAGGCCATTATTTTTTATATCGAACCGTACCGGAGGGAAAAAGTTAATGCCCGCCCGTATGTTAAAGGCTTTACCCAGGGGATAGCCGCTCTCTATGCCAATCCCCTGAGTGCCCGCTTGTATTCCCACAAATGGGCTAAAAGCTGAGAAATCTATAAACTGCTGTGCTCTTAGCTGCCCGCCTATGGCAAGAAAAACAGCTAAGAGCAAAGCCCCAAAGTACCTCATTCTACCTTTTTCTTCTTATCCACTGTCGTCAATACCTTTGTACCATCCGGGTTTTGCCAAAGGTTCTTTTTGAAATCCTCTATGCGGCGCTCCATTTTATCCGCGTCCATGCCTTCCTCACCAGCCACGCCCTGACGGGATGCAGACGCCTCGCGGACAATCGTACCCACAAATTTTCGCTGAACAAAAACGTCATCCATTGTCATCTCAAAAAGATCCCGTTCGGGATCTGAAACGTCCATTTTCACAAGAGTATAACGCAACTGGGGAAAATAAAGCCAGAAGGCAGGAGTCGAGCCAACGGACTGTGCCGTTGAGTCTGAAGTCGTGACATTCATCATAGGCGCCACTCCAATAATCCGGGTTTCAACCCTTCCGCGCTGCTTATCCAGGAAAATATCTTCTTTAATACGGAACTTTGTCACTTTGGCCGGATCAAAGTCGTTCAGCACCATCTTTGATTCAATCTGATTCCCATCCTGGTCAAAGATCGGCACCAGTACACTGTCCTGAAAACGGGCGGATCCCTCACGTGCTGAAAGCCTGTGCTTAAAGCTATCTTCCGAAGGTTCATAAGGAGTTAACTTCCCGGCAGCAATGTCTTTCATAATTGCTTCAATCAAGGAGGCACCTTTCACCCCAAGCAATTGATTCCGCTGATCGGCCAGATCAATATCGCGCCAGACTCGTTTATAGAAACGAATATTTGCCGGGTCAACTTTAGGGTACTGAAACGGGACCGCCCCCTCCAGTGCTGTATTTGCCTGAAAATATCCATCGGTAACAGGAATAGTATCCTGCAAGACGCTTGTATCACCAGTAATAGCAGTAACTGAGGAAACAGGAACGGAATCAGTCATTGTTACAGGAACCGCAACAGTGTCTTCAACTGACTGAGGTGATACGGTTTGCTGTGCGAAAGTACTTGTAACAAGCAATATCATTGAAATAAAGAGAACGATCTTCATAGTGTGAGCGAATTAAGTAATGAATGAATTATCTGGACGAATATCTGCGGCTTTTAACCTGGTTCCCGGGGAGTTCCATAGCCGACATCACGCACCGGAAGCCTATGTAAGAGTGCCCGGTATTTTGATTTTCATAATTTCTGGTATAGCTGTTCAGCATTGTTCCGGGATCTTTCCATGAGCCACCCCTCACTACCTTTCTCTTGCTCATATCGCTGTCCTGCTCCCGGGCATCGTAAAGCAGCACCGGATTCAGGTCGTTGACAAACTCTATCGCCGAAGGGCTGTAGGCATCAAGAGTCCATTCCGCAACATTTCCGGCCATGTTGTAGATCCCAAAAGCGTTAGGAGCATACGCCTTTACAGGAAGAGTGAAGGTGGAACCGTCTTCTGCGTACTTGCCTTCCCCCTGCTTAAAATTCACCGCCAGCTTACTGTTTCCACGGGAGGATCCTTTTTTCCTGCTGCTGTCGGCTGCATTGCTTCTGCCCTCAGCCGCATACTGCCACTGCGCTTCTGATGGCAGGCTGAAAGTATATTTAAAACCTTTGAGATAAGGGTTCTTTTCCAGGGAAGAGGCAATCTCTTTTCCCCGCCAGTCAGCATACGCCCGGGCCTGCTTCCAGCTAACTCCCACTACCGGGTTATTATCAAAGGATTTATGGTAAAAATAATTGCCGTCCATCATCGCCATCTGAGCATTCGGAAAATCCTTTGACCAGATCCCTTCCGCCGGCATAACAACCACAGTGTCGGAGACATACGTACCCTCGTCTGCTCCACCCGCCTTCATATAGGTAAAACGGTATTTAAGAAGAGCAGAATTGAGCACCTGCTGGTCTCCTCTCAGAACAAACATGGGGGCGAGTTTCTCCCTGACAGACGGATCGGAACTATTGTACAGAGGAGAGCTCTTATTAACCACATCCCAGTTTATATACCTGCCCGCAGATTCACCATCCGCTTTTCTAAAGTACTTCTCATCATTCAGGTAATCGGTAACAGCAATGGAGTCGGCGACCCAATCAACGAACTTCCTGTACTGGCGGTTAGTAACTTCTGTTTCATCAATAAAAAAAGCACTTAACGTGATGCTCTTTGATGTAGCACCGCTATCCGCCGATGTCCGGTAGAGAATAGTTCCCGAAGGAATATAGGTCATTCCCGGAGGAGCAGGGAGTGACTTTCCTCTGAACTGGGTTAATTTAGGAGTTTTATAAACATCATTTGTCCGGCAGGAAGTAAAAACACAAAACAGGAAAAACAAACTACACGCAGATGTAAGTAATCTTTTCATCATTACTGAGTACATATCAATTAGTAAAAAATAAACGGAGCAGTTCAGTTATCTTAACTGCTCCGTGATCAGATATTGGAAATTGTTATACTAGCAGATGCAGGGTATAAAATCGAAAGAATAAAAAAGAATTTTCATAGATGCTTCCTAACCTTCACAATACAAACCGCCAGGGAGAGTCAAATGATGTGCCAGCGCAATTCACTATCGTCAGGCAGTTTGCCGTCTGTGCAAACTGTGGAGAGATACAACACTTTGTCAGAAAAACCAACAAGGGGACGGAAAGGTACAGTACAAATACCCCGGTTGTGAACAAACAACCCGCGAAAGCCTGTAAAAAATTGTTTTATAATCACTTTTTTTTAAGCTTTGTACACTTGGATTATCGGCGATTTTTTCTTTATTTAAATTCTGATTACACTAATTGCTAACCATTCCTATTGGCCTTCCGAACAGGTTTAATTGCCGGGATACTTTGAATTAAAAAAATGGGGTTAAAAGGGTTTTTGTCAGCGGTCATCGCCTTATTTTCTTTCTTACTTAGTTGGAGCTATGCGTCTGCACCCTCCCCTGTTCTGGCATCCAATGGAAAGATCGATCTCCGGAAGGAAACATTCGGGCAGACGATCCGCCTCAATGGAGAATGGGAATTTTACTGGCATGAACTGGTAACGCCAGGTACTCCTCCAAAAACGAAGAGAACCCTGGTAAACTTCCCTTTCAAATGGAATGGATTTGTATTGAACGGAGAAAAGCTGCCCTCTTTCGGATACGCTACTTACCGGCTGACGATGTTGCTTCCGGGCAACACGGCACCTTTAAGAATCGTTGTTCCCAGCCCTTATTCAGCATACAAACTATTCGTAAACGATAAACCCGCTGCTGAGAATGGCATCGTTGCTACCAGCCCGGACACCTTTAAGCCCTACTGGCATTACCGGGCAGTGAACATTCCCGGCGACCTGGATACCGTGATACTTACCTTGCAGGTAGCCAATTTTGTTCACAGCAAGGGAGGAGCATCCAACTCAATCATCCTGGGAAAACAAACCGAAGTCAGTCTTGATCATCAAAGAGAACAGGCCATAGACTTCCTGCTTACCGGATGCCTTTTTATGGGTGGATTTTTCTTCCTGGGGCTATACCTTCTTGGTAACAAGGATAAAGCGATCCTTCTCTTCTCATTATTTTCAATCATTTACAGCTACCGGATTATTGGCACTGACAACTATGAACTGCATACCCTGCTGCCTGAACTCAGCTGGTATCTGACCATCAGGCTTGAATATATTACGCTCTTTATTGGAATAGGCCTTTTTGCCTTGTACACCAGGAGCTTGTACCCTTTTGACGTCAACCATACTGTTGTATATATCGTTGCAGGGATTTGCGCATTATTTTCTTTGATAGCGCTGATATTCCCCGCAGCCTGGTTTACATTATTGATCAATCCATTTTTGCTCATTACTGTTTTCTGTATGGCTTACCTGCCATACGTGTATATCATTGCGTGGAAAAGAGGACGCCCCGGTTCAATCTATTCAATACTGGGAGCACTGGCGCTGGTGCCTGTATTCATGATCTCGCTGCTGCATTACTGGGACCTGATACCTTCATTGCAGCTGATCAGCTTCATCGGATACGTTATATTTTTCTTCTTTCAGTCGATGGTGTTATCCAACAGGGTTTCTTTCATCCTGAAAGAGTCGAAAAAAGAAGCAGAACAGGGATTGATCGCTAAAAGCGAATTCCTGAGTACAATGAGCCATGAAATCAGGACTCCGCTCAACTCCGTCATCGGGATGAGCCATATTCTGCTTCAGAGCCAGCCCCGCCAGGATCAGGTGGAACAGCTTGAAGTTCTTCTGTTCTCAGCCAACAACCTGCTTTCTATCGTCAATGATATCCTCGACTACAGCAAAATAGAAGCAGGAAAGATCTCTTTTGAAAATATCGAAATGGATCTTTCTCTGATTGCCAAAAATATTGTCAGAGGACAGCTAAGGCAGGCGCAGGATAAGAATATTGAATTGCGGCTTAAGATGTCGCCTTCCCTGCGACATAAAAAGCTGAGTGGAGACCCAACGCGAATTTACCAGGTGATCAGTAATCTCGTAAGCAATGCGATAAAATTTACGAATTCAGGATACGTAGAGCTCGCTATTGGAATTATTAACGAAACAGACGAAACCATTACCCTTAAATTCAAAGTCAGAGACACAGGGATCGGTATTCCAAAAGAAAAACAGGCCGTCATCTTTGACCGGTTCACCCAGGCGGACTCCTCCACCTCGCGGAGCTTTGGCGGGACCGGTCTCGGACTTTCCATTTGTAAAAGGATCCTGGAGCTTCAAAACTCATCTCTTCAGGTTATCAGTCAGGAAGGCAAAGGCTCTGTATTTTATTTTACGCAGACATTCAGAAAAATAAATGTTCCGGCAGATGCTGAAAAAACAGGCAAAAAGCTTTTTAAAACGAAAGATAAGCCATTTGAAGGACTCGCCATCCTTCTGGTAGAAGATAATCCGATGAACGTAATGGTTGCGCGTGCATTCCTTGAAAAATGGGGAGCAGGTGTCGATGTTGCTTCAAACGGACTGGAAGCACTAAGCCGGCTTGATAAAGAAAAGCACCATCTCGTACTCATGGACATTCATATGCCGGTCATGGATGGATATGAATCGGCCTCCCGGATGCGACAGGATAAGGTAACAATCCCCATCATCGCTCTAACTGCCGATCTGCCCAAAGACATCGAAGACCAGATTCAGGGGACCGGCATAGACGACATCATTATCAAACCCTTCCTCCCCGATGACCTGTACCGGAAAGTGGTGCAGTACTGCTTTAACCAGCCAAAGGGAGAGTAATTCAAACAAATTCGCAGTTTTCAGATTTACAGATCATGGACAATAATGAAGCTTATTCAATCCTCAGATTCCCGGAAGAAGGCAATGCTGTTATCGTTTATAACAGGATCAGCGGTATCAAAGTACGTGTTATAGAACTATCAAAAGTTGCTCCGGAATTTAAAGATACCGAAATGCATTTCTTCGGAGAATGCAAGGGATCACCTCTGGCCTTTGAAACAATCGGCTATAATGACCAGGGTATCGATCTGATAACAGATGCTATACGCTGGTATGCTGAATACTGCGGGGAAGCAGATATGAAGATCAGGAATGTGGAATTTGACCTGTAGAAGGAGTGTTAAATGCGGCATTTAGTTCGCGGTATGTATGCGGTGTATTCCCGGCCTTTTTCTTAAAAAAACGGCAAAAATAGGCGGGGTCTTCGAAACCCAGGATAAACGCAATCTCCTTTACCGAAAGTCTCGTCACCGACAGAAGTGACCGGCTCTCTACCAGAAGCCTGTCCTGTAAAAGCTGGTGTATGGTCTTTCCTTCAATATCCCGCAATATCTTATTCAGCTTACGCAGCGTCATGTTCGTCTGCCGGGAATAAAACTCCGGATCTTTATGCTCCAGGTAATGCTGTTCAATCAAATCCCTCACTCTAAGCACCGTATCAAGATTTCCTGAAGTATAATAGATCTTGACCGGCTTTAACTGACGGCTCAGCGTAAGCAACATTCCATTTAACAGGTTTTCAATGATCGGAAGATCAGGATATTTATTGCGTGCCTCAATTTGCAGAAAACTGAAAAGGCCCATAAAAATATCGCAGTTAAGCCCATTGAGCTCAACGTAAGGAACATTATAAAATGAGCGCCACACAGACGATTCCAGTTTCATGCCTGAATTTTCCTTAATCAGCACAACAACACCATCTTCCGCATACTGTTTCACAAAGTGAACCTGCCCTTTGGGAATCACAAAAAGCCGGCCGGGGACCATCTCATACGACTGGTACTCTATCTCATGGACTCCAGTGCCCTTCTTTACCCACAAGATCATGTCGAACTTATGACGATGAGGAGTCGGCATCATATTACCCGAAAGTTCCGAAAAGGAATAAACCTCAACCGGCCTGTCTCCCAACATTTCCTGGAAGGGCAGCGAGCCCCTCCAATCAATTTCACTAACTGCTTCCATGATCTTTTATAAGGTGAAGCCACCAAAACACTGGCCACTCACCAAATCCTGCAAATTTTCACAACAAAACTACACAAAAGAAGCGTTTCCTGTGAAAATCAGAAATCTAAAAAGCAAAAAATATAGGAATATTACAAAAGAGACTCAAATCTGGCAGTAAAATGCCTTAAAAATGGCGCTTCGTAGGTTATTTTATAACCGGGAATAGCATGCCGCTTTTTAAATACATCTACAATTACTTCGGTAACGTAGTCCATATGGCTTTGAGTATATACCCGCCTCGGGATAGCCAGCCTGACCAGCTCCATTGGCGCAGGGATGGGATTGCCTTCAGAATCGTATTTACCGAACATTACCGAGCCTATTTCTACTCCCCTGATGCCGCCTTCTACATAAAGTGCCGCACAAAGGGCCAGTCCGGGGAACTTCTCAGCCGGTATATGAGGCAGGAAGGCAGCTGCATCCAGGTAAAGGGCATGTCCGCCGGTTGGTTTAATGAAGGGAATTCCCTCCTTCTCCAGTTGCTCGCCGATATATTCGATGCTTCTGATCCGGTAAAGCAGGTAATCCTCATCCATCACCTCTTTCAAACCGATGGCAATGGCTTCCAGGTCGCGGCCGGCAAGACCTCCGTAGGTAGGAAATCCTTCCGTGATGACAAGCGTGGTCATAAACTGCTCAGCCATCTTTTCATCGTGCAATGCAAGAAATCCTCCGATATTGGCGAAAGAATCCTTTTTGGCGCTCATTGTACATCCGTCTGCATAGGAGAAAAGTTCTTTGGCGATTTCGCGTACGGGCCACCCCTTGTATCCAGCCTCTCTTTCCCGGATAAACCAGCAATTCTCGGCAAAGCGGCAGGCATCTATAAAAAACAGGATCCCGTGCTGACGGCAGATGCCGCTTACAGCCTTGATATTTTCCATACTGACGGGCTGTCCTCCGCCCGAGTTATTCGTCACAGTAATAATAACCATGGAAATATTCGCAGCGCCCTTTTCGCCGATAAATTTCTCAAGGGCAACGGTGTCCATATTTCCCTTAAACGGAGCAATCAATGATGGCTGCTTCCCTTCGGGGCAAAGCAAGTCTACACCCTCTGCTCCTGAATACTCTATGTTAGCACGGGTGGTATCGAAAAGAGTGTTACTCAGGACATATTTTCCTTTCCCTCCCAAATGCGTAAAAAGGATCTTTTCGGCAGCCCTTCCCTGGTGGGTAGGGATAACTACCGGCATTCCGGTTATCTCCTGAATCACGGACTTAAAATGATAGAAGCTGGAACTCCCGGCATAACTCTCGTCTCCGCGCATGATCCCGGCCCATTGTTCCGTACTCATGGCGTTAGTTCCGCTGTCTGTCAGAAGGTCGATGATAACATCCTGCGCTTTTAATAAAAATGGATTGTAAGATGCTTGTTTGAGAAGAGATTCTCTCTCTTCAACGGTAGTAAAATGGATCGGCTCAACCGACTTGATTCTGAATGGCTCTATTATGGTTTTCATGAAAATATAAATAAAAAAGTGGACAGATTAATTGCTTTACTATTTGCGTAAAGCAGATCAGTCCGGCTTTCTTATTATATTTTTCCAAATTAGCTCCAGCGACATAAGAAGCGCAAATAAAGGAATGATTTTGCTACCCGTTACAGGACTTTAGTCCATAAATATTGCATTTTACGGATTACCAGTCACGGATACTTCCTTTAACGGACAAGCTTTTATTTAGCTTTTAATTTATCCTGAAGTTCTTTTATCGGGTAACTGATCATTCTTCCAACCGGCTTATTCCCCCGGTAAGTAATCATCTTTAACATAACCGCATCTTTCGGCGCTGTCAGTACACCTGTATACCGGGGATAAAACCTGTCGGGGAAAGAGTTGTCGAACGTGTAGTAAATATCCAGTCCGCTTACCTCAGTGCTCAGATATATCTGTAACTTCTTATCAGGCGTTGCTCCTGTAGTAATGATCGGGTCATAAACGCTCGGAGCATATTTCACCTCAGCCTCATCAAAACGCTCAAAATGCTTTTCCACGCGGCTGAAGAAATAATCCCAGTTTTTCTTTCCTTTAGGCGTCCAGAGCGATTCAGAGATGGCGAAAGCTCTCGGCCATGTCATATATTCTGCATGACGCATGTTATAGACCTGCTCGGTCCAGAGATTAGCCTGCCCTCCTTTTCGACATTTGGCATCTACACTATCGGGCAGTGGCTCGAACTGATAAGCTTTATTAAGCCGCAGCGTAGCATATACTTTCGGCTCAATTGCCGGATCTCCCTGCATATAATCCAGATAAGCAAAAGTTGTAGGGCTCATTACCACTTCATGTTTAGCCTTAGCGGCCTTGATCCCCCCTTTCATTCCGCGCCAGCTCATTACAGCAGCTGAGGGCTCTACCCCTCCTTCCAGGATCTCATCCCAGCCCATGAACTTTTTGCCCTTTGAAACGACAATTTTTTCCAGGCGTCTTTCAAAATATCCCTGCACCTCCTCCATGTTCTTCAGGTTGTTCGCTCTCGCCAGTTCCAGGATGGCCGGATTTTTTTCCCAGAAATTTTTAGAGCATTCATCCCCTCCCATATGAATATATTCGAAAGGAAAGAGCTGGGCGACCTCCGTTACCACCTTATCCAGGAACTCATATACCTTTTCATTGGCCGGACAAAGCGTATTATCCACCATTGCCAGAGGAGGCATCCCCCGGGACCAGTCCATAATCCGTTCACCCGACCTTACCCTGTACTGGCTGGCTTCCGGCGTGCACGAAAGCTCCGGGTAAGAAACAATAGCGGCCAGACTATGCCCCGGTACATCTATCTCCGGCAATATGTCAACAAATCTATCCTTTGCGTAACGCACAAGCTCTTTGATATCTTCCTGCGTATAAAATCCGCCATACGTATTGGGTTCATCCGGTGCCGGAGGTGTGAAATCACCAAAATAGCCAACCTTGTCCACTCTCCATGCCCCCACCTGTGTAAGCTTTGGATAGCTCTTTATCTCGATCCGCCATCCTTCATCATCAGTCAGGTGCAGATGAAGCAAATTAAACTTATACCTGGCCATCTGATCAATGTGCCGTTTTACATCCTCCTTCGTAAAGAAATGCCGTGCGACATCAAACATCAATCCTCTCCATCCAAATCTCGGGTAGTCAGTCACCGTAACACAGGGAACTTTCCATGCCTTGTCAGCCAGGATGTCTTTACTTTCTATTTCCTTAGGGAACAATTGAAGTAAGGTTTGTACCCCGTAAAAGAGACCTGCCGGCGCATTTGCCTGGACCAGGATCTTTCCTTCATTAACGGTTAGCCGGTAGCCTTCCTTTCCCAGTTCGGTATCTTGTCTCGTCAGCAGATCGAGATGTATATTTCCAGAAGCCGCACTGTGGCTTATAATAAAGCTCCTGCCTGTAGCCGCCAGCTTGTCTCTAAGATAAGCAGCAACACGCACTACATCTGAATCCCTTTCAGACTTTATAACGACCCTTTGAGGTAATAAGAACGATCCTTCGAGTTGAGTAAACTCCACAGGCTCGGGGATGATATTTATCCTGGAAGCAGCCGGTTGTGAGTAAGAATTCAGACAGATACCCAAAAAGAGGGTGGCAATAATACATCGTACAGTCAGCATATCGGAAGATTATAGTGTGTTTTCGACCGGAAAGATAATCCGTTTTCTGTATTTAACAAAGTAATATTATCACTGCACCTCCCTGCACAGTGGATAGACATACAATATATTCACATGTAAATCAAACACTTGCTATGATAAAAATCAATATCGGTTTTAAACTCGCTTAAAACCGGAAAATAAGAACTATCTTGGGAATAAGCCGTATAAACCCCATAGTGCAACTGTCATGTTGTTATAATGCCTTTGCAAACAGGGCGGGACCAGTTCCATGGGAGTAGTGTTTTTAATAACATCATACATTGCAAGTTATGCAATTACGAACTTTCCGCATACCGCTGATATTCCTGCTTTTTGGTTCACTTTGGGCCCTTTCCAGCGACCCTGTAATTAGCATGCTTGCCAGGCATCATGCATTCCATATTCAGGATTCCATAAGGGGATTTAATGACATTGTCTTTGTATTATTAAGTACTGTCCTGCTGTTCAGCCAGGTCAGGAAAGAGCAAAGGAAACTGAGGCAATCTGAAGAACAATACAGAACGCTGTTTTTTGCCAATCCCAACCCGATGTGGATCTATCATATAGAAAGCCGGAAGTTTATAGAAGTAAATCAGGCTGCGATTAACAAGTATGGTTATTCCCGGAATGAATTCCTGTCCATGACCATCATGGATATCCGTCCGGCAAAAGATATAGGGAGGCTGGAAGACGCTATAAAAATTGGGGAGACAACGATGTCCGACGGGTTCATATGGGAACATATCACCAGTACAGGCCAGCATCTGCTTGTGTCCATCACTTCACACCACCTTACATTCAACAACCAGTACTGTAGCATGGTGATGGTAACGGACGTTACCGAAGCTATTCAAAATAAAGAAAGGCTTGAAAGATCCTTAAGACAGCAAAAACGGCTGAATGATCAGCTGGAGAAGACAATAAAGACTACAAGACTGGCACACAACGCTTTCAGGGAAATAGCCTGGGCAATTTCACATGAAATCAGAAGGCCACTGGCTTCTGTTTTAAGCCTGATCGGGATGCTCAAAGAAACACATTCAGAACAAGAGCGAAATGAATTGTATGAGCTGCTGGAGACCAGTTCAATCGATTTAGACAACATCGTCAAAAATAACATCAGGAAAATTAACGATCAGGAACAAAAAGTAGATCCCTCTAAACTCTGATGTTTTACATATTAAGCAATTTATCTAAGTTTGCGCATGCAAAATACAATTCTGGTAATTGGCGCTAACGGTCAGATAGGAACCGAGTTAGTTTCCGAATTACGTAATATATATAAGAGCGACCAGGTAGTTGCCTGCGACATCCGGCGTCCGGACTATGACACCAGAAATGCCGGGCCTTTCGAGTTTGTAAATGTCCTTGACAAAGAAAACCTGAAAGAGGTATGCCGCAAATACAAACCCACAACGATTTACCTTCTTGCGGCTATCCTTTCGGCGACAGGAGAACAAAACCCCAAGCTGGCCTGGGATCTTAATATGAACGGGTTGCTCAACATCCTCGATTTCGCGCTGGAATTCAATATCAAGAAAATATACTGGCCAAGTTCCATTGCAGTGTTCGGCCCGAATTCTCCCAAAGACCACACAAGTCAATACTGCGTAATGGACCCCAATACAGTTTACGGCTTCAGTAAACTAGCGGGAGAACGCTGGTGTGAATATTATCATAAAAAGCATGGACTGGATATAAGAAGCCTGAGATATCCCGGACTGATCAGCTGGAAAGCAGCCCCTGGTGGCGGTACCACAGACTACGCCGTTCATATTTTCCATGACGCGCTGAAAAAAAGCAGCTACAATTCGTTCCTTTCGGCGGAAACCCGTCTGCCGATGATGTATATGGATGATGCAATCAGGGGAACGATTGAACTGAT
>JBQGEO010000778.1:0-2408 GCA_052039655.1 Pararcticibacter sp. | reverse complement strand
TTTCCAGTGAGAGAAATATATCTCATTTGGCTTGAAACTGATGGTGTTTCGTTAAGCTTACTTAATTTAGTATAGATTGAGTTAATTGCATCTCCTGGTATAATTGCTCTACTTTTAGCAGCATTGAGAGGCCACCAGGGTAATTTCTTGCCGTCGGCTGTCCAGATGGATTTAACTTTTTCGTTCTCAAACGATATTTGAATGGTTTTTGATGTAGCTTTTGCTTCGGCCAGGTAAAGAGAAGTATAGAGTGGGATCTTATTCTCAAGGCCTTCCAGGTTCGTAAATACAATTGATGAGGCATTGATATGGCTCACCGGGGTCTGGAATTTCAGTCTTCTAATACCTAAGTAGGAGTTTTCTGCGGGTTCGCCAATTGTCATACCCCATTTTTCGCCGTTAAAAATACTATCTTCCGATATTAACATCGTCGGTCGGGGCTCTATGATTATTTCTGGCGTTGTTTCGTTCTTTTTGCAGGCAGAGATGGTTATTAGCAAAACTGCGATAAGTAAAAGATGGAGTGATTTCATGGATGTTTAGTTTATGAGTACAATACGTAAACCATAAGGCGAGTGTAACACGAGGAAAGAAGATTATTTGTCTTTAGATGAAATTAATCATAATGATTCCTGAAATAATTGTTTACTTCTCCTGCATTATGGTGGTGCTGGCAGATGAAGCTATTAAAAAAATACGTGAAAATTCCTATCTTAACAGCGAAATATTATATACAAATATGAAATATGGAATGAAATTGTTGGGCGGCCTCTTTTTTTGTGCTGTTCCCGGCTTATCTATGGCGCAAAGTGGAAATTATGAGCTGAACGGGAAGGTTGCGCCATTGCCTGAGACAGCCAAGGCATATCTCTATTCCCAGAAGGAAAAGGGGGCCACAACTGATTCTGCTGTTATTAAAAACGGTACATTTTCGTTCACCGGAACGGTGAATGAGCCCTTTAGTTCGTATCTGATCATTAATCCTGCTGGTACAGGTATACGTCAGCGTGGCCTTGCGATGATCCCTCTTTACATTGAGAAGGGCACGATTACTGTTTCGAGTGCAGACTCGCTGCAGAATGCGAAGGTTTCAGGTGGAGCTCTAAATGCAGATAATGCTGTTTTGAAGAACCTGCTGAAGCCGGTAAACGATAAGATGGCGGATATAAACAAGGAATATTCCGAGGCTCCGGAGGAAAAAAGGAAGTCTCAGGAGTTTACCGGTGCACTTCAAAAGCGATATGAGGTATTGGAAGAAGAACAGAAATCTATTTATAAAGCCTTTATCAAAAGCCATCCCGGATCTTTTTTGAGCTTGTTCGCGATCAAAAACCTTGGCGGATCTGTGCCCGATGTTAGAGAAACAGAACCTTTGTTTAATTCGCTGTCGGCTTCTGTAAAGTCAAGCAAAGCCGGTGTTGCCTACGCGGAAGAAATAACTAAGATGAAGAAAACCGCTATTGGTGCGGTGGCTCCTGATTTCACTATGGCGGATACCCTGGGCAAACAGGTCTCTCTTCATGATTTCAGGGGTAAATATGTGCTGATCGACTTTTGGGCAAGCTGGTGCGGTCCTTGCCGCAAGGAAAATCCCAATGTCGTGAAAGCGTTCAATACTTATCAGTCGAAAGGTTTTACGGTACTGGGCGTTTCACTGGATCAATCCAACGCACGGGATCGCTGGATAAAAGCTATTCATGACGACGGTTTAACCTGGACTCAGGTATCAGATCTGAAAGGATGGAAGAATGAGGCAGCAGGACTTTATTCGGTTCGCGCTATACCGCAGAACTTCCTGATAGACCCAAGCGGGAAGATCATTGCCACTAATTTACGTGGTGAAGAACTGGAAAGCACGCTGAGCCGTATCCTGGGAAAAATATAAAATCTGAAAGAAGATGGTGTCTGAAAGCAGAATGTAACGCATGAGAATCAGCTGCAGGGAAATTTCTCCATCAGATACCCGAATAAAAAAGGGGGGCGACCTTTTCGGACACCCCTCTTTTGTTTTTGATGTGCAAACGGAAATTAATCATGATGTCATCAGTATGAGGAGGTGATTGACCGTTATCTTCTCTTTCAGCCACCATGAAATTTTTACTTTGTCTATAATTTCAAGAAAGTAGATATATTAGTTTCTTTTTTGCTCCTTATTTCTTGGTAATTCTATAAATTCCTTCCCTTTTTGTTGCAAATTTAGTATTATTGGATTTAGAAGCTGTTTTACACGGGGTTGGCATGGGGAATTATTCACATTATAATGACCAGGAACTGATTGCTCTTTTGAAAGAGGGTGATCATACTGCTTTTAACGAAATCTACAGGCGTTATTTGCAGTATGCTTATCGGGCTGCTTACAATGTACTTAAAGAAGAAGACACTTGTATGGATATCGTGCAGGATGTTTT
>JBQGEO010000777.1:0-4979 GCA_052039655.1 Pararcticibacter sp. | reverse complement strand
GAAGAGGACCCAGCCATCGGCTGTCAGCTGTTGGTTGCCGGCTATCAGTCATCAGCTATCGGCAATCAGCTATCAGTTTGGGCTACAGGTACACCCCCATTAACTCATAACTCATAACCCATACTGCATAACTCGCTTCGGTTTAAACTTTTTACTTTCAACTTTCAACTTACTAAAAAATGTTGCACCATATACAATAATTCATTATATTTGAGTATAGATTCATCACACACACACTAATAGCTAATTAACTTAACAGGAGAAGAAATTTGAAGAAACCTCTACTTAATACTTTTTTGCAATAAAAATTAAAGGGGAATTAAAAGAGAGGAGTCCTATGAAGCTTCAAGGGAAGAACGACCAGGAGTTGATACATATGTATGTCGCTGGTCAGGAGGCGGGTTTGGCTGAGTTATTAAGAAGACACAAATCCAAGATTTATACATCTATCTATATGCTTGTGAAGGATCAGTATCTGGCAGAAGACATTTTCCAGGATACCTTCATCAAAGTGATCAATACACTAAAAACAGGAAAGTACAACGAAGAAGGAAAATTCCTTCCCTGGGTATTGCGCATTGCGCACAACCTGGTGATCGACTATTACCGGAAAGAAAAACGGACACCGGTCATCACCAACGGCGATGGATTCGACATATTCGACGTACTTGGATTTCACGATGAAAGTGTTGAAGAACGCATGGTACGTGATCAGACACACAAGGATCTGAGGAATCTCATCCAGATGCTGCCCTCAGAACAAAAAGAAGTACTGATCATGCGTCACTACGGCGACATGAGCTTTAAGGAGATAGCCGACGTTACCCATGTAAGTATCAATACTGCCCTGGGCCGTATGCGCTATGCCCTTAACAATCTTCGCAAGATGCTGCAGACAAAAGAAATCAGCGTCAGGGTCAGTTAATCTGACAAAATTTTGAGTACAGGAAAATAAAGTCATAAGGAATGCCGTTCTAGTTAGAAATAATTAATAAAACGGCATTGCTTATGATACAATTTTCTACCCTCCTGTCAGGCCTTTATCCGGCAGAAGAGCTCCGGATCGGATCACCCGACACGCTTTCAGCCGAAGACGAAAACTTTTACACTTCCATCCGTCCTAAACTGGATGAAGCCCTTCGCGATCCGCAAGCAGAATCCATTAAAAAAATCATGGAGTATTCCTCCCGCTTCAAAGAATAACAAGCCGGCATCATATACGAATATCCCGCCGCGGTCGTTACTTTTGCATATGCAAAAAAAGGAACGGTTCAGGGCCTTCGTGGAATATTTCTCCGCCCATCAGCCCGATGCTCAAACAGAACTACATTACAGCAACCCTTACGAGCTGCTGGTAGCCGTTATTCTATCAGCACAATGTACAGACAAGCGGATTAACCAGGTAACACCAGCCCTGTTCCAGCGTTTCCCGGATCCCTACATGCTCGCCGCATCCACACCCGAAGAAGTCTTTCAGTATATCCGTACCGTCAGCTATCCCAACAACAAAGCCAAACACCTCGTCGGGATGGCTCAAAAGCTCATAACGGAGTTCAACGGAGTAGTACCCTCCACCATAGAAGAACTGCAGAAAATGCCCGGTGTCGGCCGTAAAACCGCCAACGTCATCGCCTCCGTAGTGTACCAGGCCCCCGCTATCGCTGTCGACACCCACGTATTCCGTGTTGCCAACCGCCTTGGCCTCACCAAAAACGCCCGCACACCTCTGGCCGTAGAAAAGCAACTCATGCAGTATCTGCCCAAAGAAACTCTCGGCACAGCCCACCACTGGCTAATCCTCCACGGCCGCTACATTTGCGTAGCCCGCCGTCCTAAATGCGAAGTCTGCCCCATCACCTGGTTCTGCAAATACTATGAACAAACGCAGTCAGAACTAAAAAAAGTTGAAAGTAAAAAGTTGAAAGTTGTAGGAGGAGTTATGGGTGATGAGTTATGAGTTATGGATTCAATAGCTGAAGGCCGATGGCTGACCACTGATAGCAGGAAGAGTTATGAGTTCATAGGTTGTCAACTTTAGCTCAAACTGATAGCCGACAGCTAATTGCTGATAGCCAACTGCTGATAGCTAATAGCTAAAAGCTATTCACTATCTTTGATCAGACAAAGTCAATTTAAACAAACTAAATAAATTAGTATTTAAATATTTTTCATTATATTTACACCAACAAAACTAAGTAAATGAGCAACGCAGATAAATTAAAGGCATTGCAGCTTACGCTGGATAAGCTGGAAAAATCATACGGAAAAGGCACCATCATGAAACTTGGTGATACCGCCGTCGAACCCATAGAATCTATTTCTACAGGCTCCCTGGGGCTCGACATCGCACTCGGAATCGGCGGTTTACCCAAGGGCCGTATCATCGAAATATACGGACCAGAATCATCCGGTAAAACCACCCTGGCCATTCATGCCATTGCCGAAGCGCAGAAAAAAGGCGGCATTGCCGCATTCATAGATGCAGAACACGCTTTCGATAAGTTTTACGCAAGCAAACTCGGAGTAGACATAGAAAACCTCCTGATATCACAGCCCGACAATGGGGAACAGGCACTCGAAATCGCCGACAACCTCATCCGTTCCGGTGCTATCGACATCATCGTAATAGACTCCGTAGCGGCTCTCGTGCCCAAAGGAGAAATTGAAGGAGAAATGGGCGATTCAAAAATGGGCTTACAGGCCCGACTAATGTCCCAGGCCCTGCGGAAACTAACCGGCACCATCTCCAAGACCGGATGTTGCTGTATCTTCATCAACCAGCTGCGTGAAAAAATCGGTGTCATGTTCGGGAATCCCGAAACCACCACAGGAGGAAATGCATTAAAGTTCTACGCATCCGTACGCCTCGACGTACGCCGTATTTCCCAGATCAAAGACACCGACGAAGTATCCGGGAACCGGGTAAAAGTAAAGATCGTCAAGAACAAAGTAGCCCCACCTTTCCGCCTCGCTGAGTTCGATATCATGTTTGGGGAAGGGATCTCCAAAGCAGGAGAAATCATCGACCTCGGAGTAGAATACGAGATCGTCAAGAAATCAGGATCCTGGTTTAGCTATGGCGATACCAAACTGGGACAGGGCCGTGACGCGGTCAAACAGCTCATCCTCGACAACCCGGATCTTATGGAAGAACTCGAAGAAAAGATCAAAGAAGCAGTAGCTGGCACACAGCCGGCATAAAACATGGCCTCTCAATACAAAGGAAGGTTGCTGTAAACCAAAACAGCAACCTTCTTTTTTAACACGAACAATCAACAAAACCATTCATTCTGAATAGCCATTATCTTTCAGGATCCCATACCTCAGAACGATATCTCAATCGGCACCGGATCCCATTCCCCGTTTACCCCAACTTTAAAACTGCCAGAGGGATTTGTAAAAAGCTTTCCGCTGAGAATTGTTTTCTTGTTCCGCACACACTGAACATTCTGTATGCCCAGTGCCTTCACAGAAACACCCTTCTCATTAAAGCACCCAATGCTAACCGTAAGGGGGCCTGCATCATTCAGTACCGACACATTAATCGTCACATTCGTCCGCTCATTTTCATTCGCGAGGGTCTTCGAAACCTTCTTCTCGCACTTCGTCCCGCTGGTAACCACACTCGCCGAAGAAATCTGAAAATTCGAATAATCATTAACCACAGTAAAATCCACCCGTGCCACTTCGGCCGGCAGCACATCCAGAACCCGTAGCTCAAGGTAAGAGGTCACTCGGTCAAGCGTCACCTCCTGGTTCACATCATCCTTTCCTACCGTTATCGGAATCTTCTTAAAATACAAGTCATCATCCGCAGCAGAGCTGATAACCCTCACTGTGCTAAGGTAGGCTGTAGAACCGACAGGGTCGTCATTCTTGGAACCAATGAACACAACAGTATAAGTACCAGCATTCACCTTATCCGAGATAGTCCCGAAGTCAGCATTATCAGTTCCCTGGTTAATGTTCTTGACAAGATTCCCCCCCGAGTCATAAATATAATAATGTAGGTACCGGATAAAATTCCCTTGGTTTTCACCGTCCGAGGGAGAAAAAACCGCACTTTTTCCCTCTACGACCACCTGGCTGAAACCAGTAAGAGAGAAATTAATAGGATACAAATCGGAACTCTCCGGTTCCGGAGACCCGCTTTTTCCGCATGAAAAAAGACATAAGGTCATAAACGAAAACATTGATAAGTTTACCTTCATGATGAAGTTTTTCTTCCAAAGTAAATTTATTTCTATAAAAAAATCAATCCAACATACTGAAAATGATGAAGATCATTTTTTTCAAAACAAAAAAGGCGGCCTTGAGGGCCGCCTTTCATATTGATTAAGAGCGTTAGAGAGATGATTTCTAATTATAGACCATTACATGCTTCATGAAGCATTTTCAAGTTATTTTCAGGAGCATATTGACCGATGATCAAAGCTGGATCCTCTTTTGGATTACCAACAGTAGCCTGGTTAATGTCAACTGCTTTAACCGTCTTGTTGTTAACAGTCTTTGTACGGCTGCCCCATACAGCTCTGAAGTCATAAGCAACTGTAGTACTTAAAGAAGTAGTTGAAATAAAGCCATCTTCAACTAAACCTAAGAGCTTAAACTCACCGTTTCCTGCAGGTCTGTAATAGAGGACAAAAGAAGGCAGAACATCAACGTTTACAGTCTGGCCTGGGCATCTTACATAAAGCTGCAGGCTTACAACCGGTTGCTCAGTTGGTGCAGAAAGGTTAACATTAATATTGCCGCCACCACAATTCACAACAACTGCAGAGTTAGCAAGAACTTCACCAGTACCTGTATGTTCAACAGTAACGGTTACATTGCTCGCTGGGATAGCAGGCAGATTCACGATATTACCGTTATCATCTTTAGTGATGCTAAGAATAGTCTCGTAAATGTTTACACCAGCTGTATTTTTGATTTTCAAACGCAGCGGATAAGTAACGCCATCTTTCATCCAGGTACCCTGA
>JBQGEO010000776.1:0-3034 GCA_052039655.1 Pararcticibacter sp. | reverse complement strand
CCGAAAACAATAAAGTCGCCATTGCTGAACTTTACTTCATCGATAGCTACTTTGCCTTGAGAATATTCAAAACGTGATCCGTTTTTATATAGATATTTGGCATCTGGATGGACGGAACCATCCGGTTCCTGAAAAATGTTCGTGCATGGTTCTTCATCGCTCAGTAGTTTTGTACTATCCGGCTCTCCCAGCACCGATTGAAATTCACTAAAAGAGAAATAACGTTTTAATTTCCCGTTGAAGCGGATGTCTTTTTCATCCATCACTTCTATTGCCGTATTTCTTTTTATGGCAATTTTGGGAGGCTGTTCTTTTGAGCTGTCTGTTACGTCCTTTGGTTTGTACTGCTTTTGTGACGTTGATTTCGATGATTGAACAGCATCGCCACCACAGGAAATTATCAGTGAACAGGAAATTATATATAGTAAGAATCGAAATAAATAAATTGATCTGAAAGAGAACATCCACCTGAATGAATTCAATGGCTGCAGCCATAATTGTCGCTTTCTAAGCAGTCTGACAGAAAAGGAAGTAGTGTTACGCATCCAGCTTGCTTTGTAAATTAGTGCCCGAATATTATACCAATTTTTTGATGTAAGATTCAAACGTTTCTTCAACAAAAAAGTTTATTGCATGCGATAAAGCAAGTCAGGGCTGGAAAACTAATATAAAGTGGGTAATCAGATGCCGTCCGAATTATGAATGACTGGCGCCAGTTGAAATAGTAGATCAGAAAATGAATAGACTAATAAAAGCGATCATCATTGCATCGTTATGGGGATTGTCAGCATGCCATTCAAAACCAGCAGAAGAACAGAAGTCTGCAAAACCAGGTACTGCTTCAAAACAACCCCTTGCCGGACAAAAGCAGAATGAGCAGCATGAACATGTTACCCAAATGACTTTTGTAAAATACATTGATGATGGTGATTATTTTCAGTTATTGGCAAAAAAAGGCGACAGCACGATTAGCTTTATCAATGAAACAGACACCAGCAGAAGCTTAAATAGGGGAGACAAGATAAAAGTTACCTGGAAGGACGGTACTATCACTCTTCCAGGCGATAATGATGCTGAAATGCCCGCGCAGTTGTTGGTTTCCGTTAAAAAAAACGGCGACGGTCCGGTATCTGCGTTCAGAAGGACGTATGGCAAAAAACTGAAGTATACATGGTCGCCAGAAGAGGAATTTACATCTTCCTACCTGGACAAAGTTTATTTGCTCACCGAATACTATCTTACCCAAACCAGGAATCCCTTATTGCAAAATGCTGTCAGGAACCGCGATGAGTTCACTTATTCGATCGAGTCCCAGGAACGAAATAACCGCAATTATAAAGTAATTGGTATTGCTCCTGTAGGGCCAAATGGTGGGCATGTCGTTCAATGGCTGTATGTTGATGAGGAGAATGATCATATTTATGAGTACGATCTTCCGCAGGATAAACTGGTGGCTTTTGACTGATAAATGATCACACTGTAAATTCGCTGCTCATGAAAAGGATCATTCTGAAATGCTGGACAATTGAGTTACTGACAGGATTTGTTTTATATGCTGCCTACAGGATTACCATTATGGAGACAACCGCCGCTGACGATGGTTTACTGGCAACGATCGCAGATCTTTTAGATATTGTTCTGAACCTGGCATTCTCTTTACTTTACCTTGCGGCAATACTGCTTTGCTCATTTACTGTTTTTTTGAACTTCGTCAGGAAGATAAGGGAGAGTTACCTGCTTTCATGGTTAAGCTTTTCAGGAGCACCCATCTTACTGATCGTGTTCCTGATCATCAGTTTATTGATAAGTTCGCACCATTTTACAGGAAGCATCATGTCAAATCTTTTGATCTTTTCGCTATTATATATCTGTATCACAACGATCTTATTTACACAGTTCAGGAAAAAGGTTCAGGCACGAAATCGCCCTGCTAAAACAACTTTTTGAAGTAGATGAAAGTAGCTTTGAAAGCCAATGCCCGTGTCTTGCTGATGTTATTTCGTTTATTAATTGCTAATTAGATAATTAACCAGATGCACAAAACTTATTCTATACTACTTTTTACAGTATTGGCCTTAAATGCCTGCCAGCAGAGTAATTCAAAAAAGACGAGAGATGATAGTAATGTAAAGGAAACGGAAGTAATTGATAAAACAAAATCATTTTCTGTGTCTGAAACATGGCGCTGGAGATCTGAAGACCGTAGCCGTGAATTTACTGTGAAAATCCTAAAGCTGACCGGTGATTCGCTGGTAGCGCAGTACTGCGCAGTTTATAACAGCGGAGGGAAACTTGACTGCGATTTTGACGGGGACGCTAATATAAAAGCGGCTTTTGATAGGGATGAAAACGCTTATACAGGTAATTTTAAGAGTTTTTTTAATTCAGGATACGGTGCCTGCAGTATAAAACGGACAGATAATAGTTTGATCTGGAAGATTGTAAAAGTGCCTGAAGGCGAATACTATGCGCCTGATCAATGTGTACTGAAGAAAGTGCAGGATTCTGAAAAGGAGAAAGAGTCTCTGCCTAAAGCTACAGTAAAGAGCCCGTCAGATGTTTTCCCTCTAGATTATGACAATCTGAACAAGAAAATTAAAATGACAACTTCCACCGGTGAGAATGTGAAAAACATATTTAAACAGCAATATCAACTAGGGGTGGACGCAAGTGCTGAATTACCTTCAAACGGAGATTATCATCTTTATCTGATCAACAATGTTAGCGGAGATAGCGATTTGTTATATCTGATAAGCGCCAGGGGACAGACTTTTATAGATGGACTGGAAATCGCCAACAGTAATGGAAATGAACCAGAACAGACCGTTTTTTCGATAGATACATCATACAACATCTCGCTGTTTCTGTACGATGGCAGTCAAAGGAAATTAGCGGGTTCCTGGCAGTTAAGTGGTAATGGAAAGTTTATAAAAACAAAATAGAATAACAATAGGAGCAAAGTCCATCCAGATCAGAGGCCAGTCAGGAGCCTGTCGGGAGCCTGTTCGAAGCCTTATGCTGTTTGCGGAAAAGA
>JBQGEO010000775.1:0-6253 GCA_052039655.1 Pararcticibacter sp. | reverse complement strand
CAAACATCTCTGTATCCTGTCGGCGCTTGTAGTTCCGGCGGTTCTCCAGGTAAGTTTTGCTCAAAAAAAGGAGTTCCCTTTTAATAACTTCAGGCTGTCTTTTGAAAAGCGCGCAGATGATTTAGTGTCCCGTCTCACCCTGGAGGAAAAAGTATCGCAGATGCTCAACTCCGCACCAGCAATTCCCCGTCTGGGGATACCTGCTTATGACTGGTGGAATGAAACGCTGCATGGGGTAGCACGGACGCCTTTTAAAGTAACCGTTTATCCGCAGGCTATCGGAATGGCGGCGACATTTGATCCCGCTTCGCTTTTTAAGATGGCGCAGTTCAGTGCACTTGAAGGCCGGGCGATCTATAACAAGGCTGTGGAAACGGGAAGAACGAATGAGCGGTACCTTGGACTAACCTATTGGACACCTAACATCAACATCTTTCGTGATCCGCGGTGGGGGCGGGGGCAGGAAACTTATGGGGAAGATCCCTTCCTGACTGCTTCCCTTGGAGATGCCTTTGTTCGCGGGCTGCAAGGCAACGATCCGAAATACCTGCTGGCTGCAGCTTGTGCAAAGCACTACGCTGTACATAGTGGGCCTGAGCCTTTGCGGCACGTATTTGATGTGGATGTAAGTGCATACGACCTATGGGATACCTATCTGCCTGCTTTTAAGAAACTGGTAGTGGACTCGAAAGTAGCGGGAGTTATGTGTGCTTATAATGCGTTCAGGACCCAGCCATGCTGTGCCAGTGATATCCTGATGACAGATATTCTGCGCAATCAATGGAAGTTTACAGGCTATGTGACATCTGACTGCTGGGCTATCGATGATTTCTTTAAAAACCATAAGACCCATCCGGATGCAGCGTCGGCTTCTGCCGATGCGGTGTTTCACGGAACGGATATAGATTGCGGGACAGATGCTTACAAGGCACTTGTGCAGGCTGTCAGGGAGGGAAAGATCACAGAAAAGCAGATAGATGTTTCGGTTAAGCGATTGTTTATGATCAGGCTGAGGCTGGGGATGTTTGATCCGCCATCCATGGTAAAATATGCTCAGACGCCTTTCTCTGTACTGGAGAAGCCGGAGCATGGACAGCATGCCCTAAAAATGGCGCGTCAGTCTATTGTTTTGTTAAGGAATGAAAATAATACCCTTCCTCTGAAAAAGACGTTGAAAAAGATCGTGGTGCTGGGGCCGAATGCCGATAACTCTATTTCTATACTGGGAAATTACAATGGTGTTCCTTCTAAATTGTCTACTATTCTCCAGGGGATAAAAGATAAGGTGGGAAAAAACACTGAAGTGGTATATGAGAAGGCAATCAACTTCACTAATGATACTCTTCTGGTTTATGAAGATGTCAGCCGCCAGTATTCGGTTGACGGGGCACAGGGCTTTCGTGCAGAGTACTTTTCGAATAAGGAATTGAAGGGTGAACCTTTGCTCGTCAGGAAAGAGCACGAAGTAAACCATTTGTGGCAGGAAGGCGAGTTACTTACTGCAGGTATTCGTGCGAACAATTTTTCGGCGCGCTATACAACCGGGTTCAAAGCGGAGGCAACAGGTGCTTTGACCTTTGAGCTGGAAGCAGATGATGGCTACCGCTTTTTCGTGAACGGTAAAGAGGAAGTAGATGCGTGGACTCGTAACAGGTGGGGCAGCAGGACTTTTACCCTGGAAACCCGTAAAGACTCTGTTTATAAGCTGGTGCTGGAATACTGGCAGGGTGAAGGAAAAGGGAATGTCCGGCTAAGTACCGGGAACTATCGCCGCACGGATTTTGCGGCATTGGCGCAGCGGCATAAAGATGCAGATGTATTTATTGTTGCGGGGGGGATCTCTCCACAGCTGGAAGGAGAGGAGATGAAAGTAGATTATCCGGGATTTGAAGGCGGGGACCGTACGTCGATCCTGCTCCCGGCGGTACAAACAGAGTTGATGAAGGCTCTTTCTGCCGCAGGCAAACCGGTTGTGTTCGTCATGATGACGGGAAGCGCAATCGCTACCCCATGGGAGGCTAAGAATATCCCTGCCATTGTCAACGCCTGGTACGGCGGTCAGGCAGCCGGTGCCGCCGTTGCTGACGTGATATTTGGCGATTATAATCCGGGCGGACGGTTGCCTGTTACTTTTTACGCGAGTGATTCTGATCTCGCTCCTTTTGACGATTACAGCATGGCTAACCGGACCTACCGGTATTTTAAAGGCAAGCCTCTGTATGGATTTGGATACGGGTTGAGTTATACATCTTTCCGCTATGATCAGCTGACTATACCATCCGTGGTTGTTAAAGGTAAACCGGTTACCGTAAGTGTACGGATTACAAATACCGGCAAAACCGCGGGAGAGGAAGTTGCCCAGCTGTATTTTATGAATAGTGATCAATCTGTTAAGACAGCATTAAAGTCACTCAAGGGATTCGACCGGGTGAGCCTAAAGCCCGGAGAAAGTAAGGTAGTCGCTTTCAGGCTTAATGCGGAGGACCTGACTTATGTGAATGGAGAGGGACAAAGAGTGCCCTTCACAGGAAAGCTGAGTATATCTGTTGGCGGGAGCCAGCCAGATGAAACAAACCGGACAAGCGGCAATGTTCTTTCGGGGGCATTGCATATAAAATAGTACCTATATCTTATGAGGAAAAGGCCAGAAAGCGCGGACGCTTTCTGGCCTTTTTCGTTACATTCTTAATAAAGAATTTTTGAGATTCTACCTGTAAAATACGATTGTGTAAAATAATGTATTTTGATAAGTGTTTGATAGTTAGTGTTTTTAGGCGGATTTGATTGTCATTTTGAAGAATTGCTATTGAACATCTCTCCCATTAAAATGATGATTATTCCCCTCCTGCAGCCGCCTCTCAAACTAATTTAGCTTTCATTATAAACCAGAGTTGACCAATAAGTTGACGCTTGCTTCGAATAGAGTTACGGCGTATAAAAAAAATAAAACCATAAAATAACCAGGATTAATAAAGTGCTGACCCGGATCAGCACAACAAACAAAAAAAAAATTGAATGATCATGAAAAGCTTTATTAGAGGTCCCAACTATCGGTTGGTTGACAAGTCTTTATTATATTTTCATTTCAAGGTATTAACTCTTCAATTAGAACCTAATGACTAAACTACTATTTAACAATTGCAGGAAAATCTTATTTTTCCTCTTTTTATCCATCTTCTTCGCTGTTTCCCTGCAAGCCCAGACAAGGCAAATCAAAGGAACTGTGGTCGATGAGAAGAATGAACCGCTGCCGGGGGCATCGGTCAAAGCCAAATCAGGGAACGGATCCGTTTCTACTGATGCCAACGGAAAATTTACGTTAACGGTTAGAACAAACGAACAAACATTAGTCGCCAGCTTTATAGGATTTGATGCAAAAGAAGTTCCTATAAACGGACAGACTACGCTTACAATTAAAATGGTACCCAGCAGCAGGAGTCTGGAAGAAGTGGTAGTGATCGGGTATGGTACTCAACGGCGAGAGGCGGTAACCGGGTCGGTAGCTTCTTTAAGTGGAGATAAAATGCGTGATGTTCCATCTGCAGGTGTTACACAAGCTTTGCAGGGACGCTTGCCGGGTGTAGAACTTGCTCAAACTTCGACTCAGCCCGGAGCTGAGATGCGTATCAGAGTACGTGGTACCCGTTCGCTTACAGCCACAAATGATCCGCTTGTGGTTCTGGATGGTATTCCATTCCAGGGAACGATTAATGATATTAACCCGAACGATATTCAGAGCCTTGACATTCTGAAAGATGCTTCTGCCACTGCCATTTATGGGTCGCGGGGAGCGAACGGTGTTATATTGATCACCACCAAAAAAGGCAGGGAGGGGCAAAAGGCTGTATTGAGCTATAATGGTTACTTCGGGGCTAAAGATGTTTTTGGCCGGTACCCGATGATGAGTGGATCTGAGCTTATAGCTCTTCGCGAAGCATCCAAGTATGCGACAAGGCTTTCCCTCGCAGAATCTGAAAGCGTAAATACCGACTGGCAGAAAGAGCTTTACAGGACTGCTATGGTAACAAGTCACGATTTTGGTGTAACCGGAGGGTCTAAAGGGGGAAGCTACAACGTAAATCTGGGCTATTATCAGGATCAGGGCGTAATTCCGACACAACAATATGATCGTCTCTCTTTGAGAACTTCTATTGATCAGGAGGTAAGTAAGTATATCCGCCTGGGTTTTACTTCCAATAACAACTATAATATCACTCAGGGTTCACAAGTTGGAATGTACGGAGCTTTAAGTATGTCTCCTCTTATCAGCGTTTACAATGCAGATGGTACAAGAAGAAGGGTTGCTGAAATGCCGCAGGATCAGCAGTGGATCTACACAAAAGATGTAGTAGACTCCCTGAAAGACAGATGGCTGAACCGGACGAAAGGGTATGCCACATATAACGCCTTATATGGAGAGGTTAAAGTCCCAGGCATTGAAGGATTGAAATATCGTGCCAACGTTGGCCTTAATTTCCGTCAGAGTAATAACGGTACATTTACTGGCAGGGGAGTGAATGCCGTAGATCCGAACACCGTTTCATCTGCTTCCATAAACAACGCACATACCTTCCATTGGGCGGTTGAAAATCTGTTAACCTACGATCGTACTTTTAAAGAAAAGCATCGTGTTAACGCGGTTGCTTTATACTCAATGGAGCAGACTACTTTTAACCAATCTGCTATGTCAGGAAGGAACATTCCGAATGAAGATTTCCAGTATTACAATATTGGTAGTGCTCTTGACGAAGTTTCAGTCAGACCTGACGATCAGAGATACTGGCAAAGAGGTCTGATCTCATGGATGGGACGTGTGATGTACTCATTTGCAGACCGGTACATGTTAAGTGCCACCTTACGCTCCGATGCATCTTCAGTACTGGCCCCAGGACATAAATGGCATACTTATCCAGCTGTATCAGCAGGGTGGAATGTTGGAAATGAATCCTTTATGAAAGAGATCGAAGCGATCAACATGCTGAAATTACGTGTGGGTTACGGGCAAACATCTAACCAGTCCCTGGACCCATATAAGACCCTGGGAACTCTAAGCCCCAGACCCTACAACTTTGGTAATTCAAATTCAACAGGATATTTTGTGGCCCTGGCCCCCAGTCCGTCTTTAGGATGGGAGTTTTCCAAGACATGGAACTATGGAGTTGATTTCGCTGCCCTGAATAACCGTTTATCTGGTACAATAGAGTATTACGTGACGAAAACGGAAGATCTTCTATTTAACAAAGGATTGCCAGCTACCGGGGGAGTACCCAGTGTTACTGAAAATATAGGAAAGACTCAAAATAAAGGTATTGAAATTTCTCTTAACGGTCAGATACTTACCGACTCAAAAGGCTGGACCTGGGAAGTAGGTGTTAACTTCTATGCAAACCGTAATAAGATCACAGCACTTGCTTCCGGAATGTCAAGAGATGAAAACAACTGGTGGTTTGTAGGGCATCCAATAAATGTAATCTACGATTATAAGAAAACCGGTTTATGGCAGGAGGGAGATCCTTATCTGCTGGAGCGTGAGGGAAGTATAGGAAAGCCGGGGATGATTAAAGTAGAGTATACCGGAGAGTATGATCAAAATGGAGCACCAGTAAGAATAATTGATTCAAAAGACAGGCAGGTGCTGGACGCAGATCCTGATTTTCAGGGAGGCTTTAATACCCGGGTAGCTTACAAAGGATTTGATCTTAGCACGGTTGCCGTTTTTCAAAGCGGTGGGATTCTGAACAGTACTCTCTATGGATCTTCCGGTTACCTGAATATGCTGTCAGGAAGACGCGGGAATGTAAAAGTAGACTACTGGACACCTGAGAATACAGGCGCCAAGTATCCGTCGCCGGATGGCCCAAGGGATAATGATAATCTGAAGTATTCCTCTACTCTGGGATATTTTGATGCATCTTTCCTGAAAGTCCGCACTATTACACTGGGTTATAACTTTACCCAGAGCTGGACAAAAAAAGCAGGTATCAGCAGGTTCCGTCTGTACGCTACAGCTCAGAACCCCTTTGTATTGTTTTCTCCTTATAATAAAGAGTCTGGTATGGATCCGGAGCCTAATTCTACGGCTGATCAGAATGCAGCGGTGACATATGACACAAGGTTGCGCCGGATGCTTACTGTTGGCACGAACTCACCTGCAACGCGTAATTTTTTGTTTGGTGTTAACATGACATTTTAAAAAAGATCACGATGAGACACATTCATATAAAAGCTATCGTCGGAACAGCTGTGCTGGCTT
>JBQGEO010000774.1:0-1760 GCA_052039655.1 Pararcticibacter sp. | reverse complement strand
AAGAGCGCTACGATGAAAGGTTATGGGAGAAGAGTTATACCAACTTCACCATCCCTAATATGACCCATAGCATCAGTTTTAGCTACAGGAAATGGAAGAGGATCCCTTTCAAAGAGCACTACAGCAACACTATCTTCCGGTATTCCAAACCGATACTGGTGATTGCCAACAAGTATAATGTAGAATGGGAAAAAGCACCTTTAAACTTTCTCGACATCCCAACCCTCGACAGCATTATTTCAAAATATAAAGAAAAGTATCAGATAATTTATAACAGACCTCTCCCCTCCCAGATTGTCGAAGACAACAGTGCAATACTGGATCTGAAGGAACATCAATGGCTAACGGAAACTCATCCGGAGGTGATCCTGATGGATGATCTGTACAGGCAGCACCAGAACATGGTAAACAATTTCAATCACTTGCAGCTCATGGTATATGCCAATTGTTCCCATTATATATCGATGCACGGCGGAACAGGAGCTCTGGCAAGTTGCTTTGGCGGAGTAAATATTATTCTTTCCAAGCGGGGGATCGAGCACGAACTCAAAGAATTTGATACTATTGTACCCATGCTGTCAGGGGCTAAAATCCTTCACGCAAAGACAGAAACCGAAATACTGGAATATTTATCGGAAAACTATTAAAGGGGAGTGCTATCCTGCATTTTCCCCGATGTACCGCGACGCCTCCCCTGCCAGTCCTGGGAGCCGGCGGCAGTTAAGCGTCCCTGCAAAAAGCTATTTTATTTTTGGATAACGGTATAACTGGACGGTATTTTTGATCAGCCTGTATTTCAGATACACAGCTCTGAGAACTCGGATAAAGAAATCTTTTTTGTGCCGCCAGGGTTTGCGCTCCATCATACTGGGTTCATCATTAGAATTCTGATGAATGAATACCTTATCATAATCTTTAGCAATAAGGGCCTTTCCTCCGTTCCTGATAAAAGAAAGGCTCATATCAAATTCTGTTACATCACCAGCCCACCCCTCCTTGTATTCGCCGAATTTTTTAAAAAAGCTGCTTCTTCTCAAATGAGGATTGTCACTGTAACAAAAGAATTTAAGGTGGCTCATATTCCATTTATTAAAGAATACAGAGGAAAAGTGATCATTATAGGACCTCAGATCAGGGTAACGAAACAACGCAAAAAAACGGATAAAGTCTATCTGACTATCCTCATTTAAAATAGAAAGCGACTCAGAGAGTCGTTCAGGGAAAACAGGTGCAGGAATGAAGTCTTCCTGGACATACAAGGTGTACGGCGACCTAACCTCCTTCTGCCCCTTATTGATGTTGTTGCCGAGTCCCTTGTTATAAGGAGTTGTCACGAGCTTAAAATCAAACTCGTCCTGAAGCCTGCGAACACGTCCCAAATGGTCAGGGCCACTGCCATCATCAGACACAATGATCTCTGCAAAAACACAGTTAAGATCACGAAATGCCATTAACAGGCGCCCAAGAGAAATACTCCGGTTATAATGAGTAATTAAAAGAGTTACTTCTTCAAATTTAAATGGATCCATTTTAATCTAGTATCATTAATGAGCCCTTAAAGCGGCTTTCAGCTCTGCCGACCGCAAGCCCAGATAAGACCAGAACAGACGGCTCAAAGGGATGTTCGATAAAGCTTTAAAAAGAAAAGAAGCTCCTTTATATATCTTTAAGCGTTTGAAGGCATTTGCGGAGATCGAGAAGAACTGATCATGAGATACGATCTTCTTGAGTGCAGGAAGCAAAGGGCCGATACTCTTCAC
>JBQGEO010000773.1:0-2911 GCA_052039655.1 Pararcticibacter sp. | reverse complement strand
TTACCGTTTCCGCAGTTCTGATGGTTGCCCTGGCTGTCCGTAAAATACCCGCCCGGAGCATGGCATGCATCTTCGATGATCCAAAGACCATATTGATCTGCCAGTTTCCTGAAGGCCTCGAGGTCAACTGCCTGTCCCGCAAAATCTACAGGGATAATGCCCTGGAAGAAACCTTTGGGGTGAGCTTCCAGCAAGCTCCTCACTTTATTGATATCAAGCAAGTATGTTTCAGGATCAATATCTGCAAACCAGACCTCTCCGCCACAATACTTTATGCAATTCGCGGAAGCGGCAAAAGTAATAGGGGTAGTAATCACCCGGCTTCCGCTGTTTACGCCCAGTGCCATTGCGCAGAGGTGAAGTGCTGCTGTGCCATTAGATACAGCAACCGCATACTTTGCCCCGACGTATTCTGCGAACTTGTTCTCGAAGGCGGGAATTTCCGGTCCCTGGGTGAGATAATCAGATTTAAGGACGCTGACAACGGCTTCAAGATCCGATTCTGTAATTGTCTGACGGCCGTAAGGAATTGGATTCATATTCTATGCTTTGAAATCAGGATCTACATGTTCAATAATAAGCCTTCTGATCTCGTCGACCGATACCCATTCGGAGTTCTGACCCGAGTTATATTGAAAGCCTCTTTCCACAGGTTTTGCACTGAAGTGCCTGATATAATCATTCAAATCGAAATTGGTTACCTGCGGGAGAATGGCATAATACTTTCCGAGATCATAAGTAGTGAATGAGTCGGATGAAGTGATCATTTCCTCATGTACCTTTTCGCCCGGCCTGATCCCTACAATTTCCTGCCGGCATTCGGGTGCAATGGCTGTTGCCAGCTCTGTAATCCTGTAGGATGGGATTTTAGGGACAAAGATCTCTCCGCCCCAGGCTGTTTCCATTGCATGGAGTACCATATCCACTCCACCCTGGAGGGTGATGTTAAAGCGGGTCATTTCCGGATCTGTAATAGGGATCACCCCATCTTTTCTTTTGTTAATAAAGAAAGGAATAACTGAGCCGTTCGAGCCCATTACATTACCATAGCGAACGACCGAAAACCGGATGTTCCTTTTTCCACGGATATTATTAGCTGCGATGAAGAGCTTGTCGGAGGTGAGTTTTGTCGCTCCGTACAGATTAATCGGGGCTGCAGCCTTATCTGTTGACAGGGCAACAACGGATTTTACGTCCGTTTCGAGGGCGGCGTTGATGACATTTTCTGCGCCCAGGACGTTTGTCTTAATACATTCACTCGGATTATATTCTGCAATCGGAACATGCTTCATTGCAGCTGCATGTATCACGTGATCAATGTCTTTGAAGGCTCGTTTTAAACGATCCGCATCCCTTACGTCACCTATAAAATACCTGATACCAGGATATTTCGAGTTGGGGAAGAGTTGCGACATCTGGAACTGTTTTTGTTCATCCCTTGAGAAAATGACAAGTCTCTTTATCCCGGGATACTGGGATAAGATCGTCTTTGTAAGATGCTTTCCAAGGGATCCGGTCCCTCCTGTTATCAATACCGATTTTTCGTTTAAGTCTAACATTACTCTTTAGTTTGTGTGATTTCCACCCTTTCAAAACTGTCAATATAGCTTTTGGCAGAAGCATTCAGGATTTCAGAGCCTTGTGAAACTGCATACTCTTTAATTACCTGATAACTTTTAAATGCTTTATGGAAAGATAAGAAACAATCTGCTATCGTTACTTTTTTGTCGTTGATCCGGTCGTGGACTAATATGGGTTTTACAGGCTGTTTGTCGTAGAAATGAACATCCGAGATCATGATCCTGTTGTCTTCCAGCTTAAACTGCTCATGCCATGAATGGTCGGCTCCGAATATAAAGATCTGTTTAAAACCCCGGTTGACCGCAAGATACAGGCAGGAAGCGAGAACATTTTCGCACTGAAGCATTCCCAGGCCATTCCGGAAGATAAAGTGCCTGAACCATTTAAACCCTTTTGTGATCACATAGTTAAAATAGAAAACTTTAATATGTTTGTTTTCTTTCTGAAGATTTCTGATAAAAAAAGAATTTCTCCCGGTATAGGGGACAAACAGTTTTATGTCCCAACTTACATTTTTAAAAAGCTCGAACGTGGCCCTGATATCCGCCCGGTTGTGTGTGGTGTCGTTAAATATAAAATAATAACCATCGAGCAGGACATAGTTCTGAGGCTTCAGAATTTCAAAATATTCTGACTGGATGAAATTATTGACGCAGAACATTTCGTTCTTCTTTATAAAGTCAATGTCCTTTTCAAGTGAGATATTCAGGGAAGGGCCATTTCCAAGAATGGAACAAACAGATCCTGTTGCAGGCGGCAGTTTTAGTCCGAACTTTGATCTTACCAGTATTTTTAATGTAGATGTTATGACGGAAACAGTTAAGGCAATAAATTTATCTAACTGTTTATAAATCGACTCAAGCATAGTAAATCCCCGGCACTAAGCCGGCATACCTGCAAATATAGTATATTGTATACTGAAAGAGTGAGGGGCGGAGGCTTTAACTTATTTTCTTGCGTGCAGGACGATGTAGGGGGATAATTGCTTTGACTCGAACCGGAGTGTTTTTGTCAGCAGCTTTCCGGCCAGCCAGAGGGATTTGAGAAATGCCCTGGTGAAGGGGGAAACCTGATCCTTATTTTCCAGCCATAAGCTAAAGCCTCCAAAATAATTTACTTTTATATCCTTTAGCTCAAGTTCGCCGGCAACAGACCTCAGAAGGTCAATATCCATAGAGCTGATATTGTGTTTTTCGTAGTTCTCAGGGTCAAATTTTTTCTGTACCCACCCGTTGACTCCCCTGAAGTTCGGCAACGTAATAAATAACTGTCCGCCAGGCTTCAGAAGGCTGAGATGTCTGGCGATAATGTCCTTTGTATCGTGAAAGTG
>JBQGEO010000772.1:0-4302 GCA_052039655.1 Pararcticibacter sp. | reverse complement strand
ATCACGCACACACTCCCCACGGCTTCCGTGCTGCAGGTCGGGAGCCGGAACAGCAGAACACAGTTCGCCCTCAACTGCTTGCTTGAGGATCTCCGCACTTTTCTGATTCCCGGCCCGCAGAATAATCTCGCGAGCCTTCAAGATAGTGCCAATCCCCCTGGTGATAGCCTTTGTGGGCACATTTTCGTTTCCCCCGAAATCAAATGAAGCATCTCTTCTTGTCAGGTCATCAAGTGTCACCAGGCGCGTTCCGGAGTTCGGAGCAGAACCGGGCTCATTGAATCCGATGTGCCCTGTACGGCCGATTCCCAGGATCTGAAGATCAAGGCCGCCATACGAACTGATCTGCCGCTCATACTCCAGACAATAGGCTGGTATATCTTCCAGTGCAATCGTTCCGTCAGGAATATGAATATTCACCGGATCAATATCAATATGACTAAACAGGTTCTCCTTCATAAACCGGACGTAACTCTGTGCAGCCTCTGGATGCATAGGATAATATTCATCCAGATTAAATGTCACCACATTCTTAAAACTCAGGCCCTCTTCTTTGTGAAGCCGTACCAGTTCAGCATACACCCGCACTGGGGTTGCTCCTGTTGCAAGGCCGAGCACAGCAGACTCGCCTTTCGCCTGCTTGTCCTTAATAAGATTAGCAATCCTTTGCGCTACTGCAACGGATGCCTTTGCCGGGTCGGGAAATACACTTACCGGTAGTTTTTCATAACGGGTTTCTTCCAGGAGATTTAATCTGGCCATATTGATATTTTTTTATTCGTTGATAGCACGAGTGCCTCCGCACTCAACTATTACAAAAATAGCCAGTACATTTCAAAAAAACAATAGTGTTTGCGCACACACCGGCGATTTAACAATATCTTAATACCGCTTCAGGGGGGTGCATCCAACTGAACAGCGCTTTCTTAAAACCCTTCGTTCATATAATAAGCAAGATTTTCCTTTGTGATAATATCGAGGGGAAGATACCTGACAGGCGAAATATCTTTCTTAAACACGAGATGATCCGATAAATGATGAACGCTCCAGTAACCCTGTCCGGCCGGATGCTGATTAATAACAAAACTGATAATCCCTTTATTGATAAAATAAATATTTTTCGGCACCAGGTCATAGCCAATCACCTTAATACTGTCGATTCCCCGCTGCTCAAGATAAGCAGCGATCTCATACCCCTTGGAAGTGGTGACATAGATACACTTCAGATCCGGGCTATTTTCAATCAGGGTATCCAGCTGCTTTACAAAAGCCAGGTAGTCGCGCCTCTTAAGCTCGAGCCTTCGTATAAAATACTTCCCATGCAGATTATTATGCTCAAAATAATCCCGGAAGCCCTCCTCCTTTTTTACAAGGTGAGCAGAGTTGCCAAGATCTTCATCGATATGAACCAGAAGAACAGAACAAGGTTCAGGCTGTCCGTAATGAACTAATCTGCCGGCAAGGAGCCCGCTCTGATAAGAATCCTGCCCAATATAACACAGTGGCTTAAAATCTTCCAACTGAGTATTAAAGATAACAAAAGGTATCCCGAGCTTCCTCCAGCGTTCCAGGAAAGGTAAAGCTTCTTTATAAAACACAGGGGCCAGAACGACCCCGTCCGGACGGAGTTCCGTAATTTCCTCCGCCTTCCTGATAAATGTGTCCGGCTTATCCTGGATAAAAAAATGCTGCGATACCGTTACTCCATACTGCGCCAGGTCCCTGGCCGCCTTATCAATGCCGGTCTTGGGATCGTACCAGTAAGGATCGTAAGTATAATCGGGAATCAATGCAGCGATCGTATATACCCTGTTAGATCCTAATGCCCTGGCTTCATAGTTTGGCTCGTAATTTAATTCCCGGATGATTCTGAGAACCCGCTCCTTTACATCCTCCGCAACCTTTCCCCTGTTATGCAGCACGCGGTCAACCGTGCCGGTGGAAACCTTTGCTTTTTCAGCTATATCCTTAATTCTGACAATCTTATTTTTCATTACTTGATGAAACAACCACCTCCTGTTGTCTGCGGATACAAACCTAGACATTCATTCAGTTAAAAACAAAGCACCCGAAGTCCGTTCCGAAAATCCTGTTAAAATCAGGCATCTCATTATCTTCGCACCGATGAAACATTTCCCGGTTCTTCTGATAGTGATAATATTCTTTCAATCAGAAAAAGTACAGGCACAAAAAAGGCTGATTGAAAAATTCCTGTCCAACAAGAGCGATACCAGCCGTAAAGCTTCTTTTATCATCCTTCCCGCAGCAGCTTATGCCCAGGAAACAGGGATTGAATTCGGCGGACTGTCAATCACCTCTTTTTATATGGACAAGAACGACACCACCATCCGCAATTCGACTATTAACACAATCGTCACATTCACAACAAAGAAACAATCCAACTTTGTCGTAAAGCCGGATATATGGTCGCGGGGAAACAAATACCACTACTCCGGAACATTCCGGTACAAAAACTTCCCCTTTAATTTCTACGGAACAGGCGATAAAACCAATAAGTCTGATGAAGACAAGATCACCCAGAAACTGCTTGTCATAAATGCAGATGTTGAAAGAATGATAGTAAGAAAGGTTTATGCCGGGATAAATGCAGGTTACGAACGCTACAGATACAAGGATAAAGAGGCCGGTGGAATCTATGACACTGGTGATGCCGAAGACAAAGACGGGGGAAATGTTTTCTACGCCGGCATATCGGGAATTTATGACAGCCGGAACAGCAATACTTACACAACGAAGGGGTGGTACCTTAAACTCAACTACTCATACGCTCCCGGGTTCACCGGAACGAACGACTTCCAGGGCGCGCTCATTCGTGCAGATCTGCGGAACTTCCAAAAGCTTAATACCAAAGCTACTCTTGGGTTTAACATCAATTATCAGTCAGTCCAGGGCGATAAGCTTCCGTTCTACCTGCTTCCTCAGCTCGGCAATGACCAGGTCATGAGGGGCTACTACACCGGCAGATACCGGGACCAGAATCTGGTGGCCGCGCACACCGAATTCAGATATCGCTTTATGACGCGCTTTGGAATAGCAGCTTTTACCGGAACAGGAACCACTTTCAGGAACCAGATGTTTAAGTGGAAAAACCTGAAGCCAAACTATGGGGCTGGAATAAGGTATTTCGTCGATCCGGCAAGGGGATTAACGATGCGCGCAGATTATGCAGTAGGAGAGAAACGTGCAGGTGAAGCCAGGCAAACAGGATTTTATCTGGCTCTTTCAGAAGCGTTCTGATCAGGCTAGAATTTCACCTTAAAATCTTCCCTCGCCTGCCCTTGTCTGAAAAAGACAAGGCCTATCCAGAACAGGTCGACAGTAACGGTCACAGCGGGATGTTGTTTTATTTCTTCCCACGCCTCCCTCATTCCTTTACTCCAGTATATATCATCAAAAATGATAACACTACCTTCATGCACCTTTTGAAGACACCATTCAAAATACCTCAGGGTCGCATCTTTACGATGATTCCCATCCACAAACACAAAATCCAACTTTGATAGTTCCGAAATCACTGCCGGAAATACGACATCAAAGTTGCCCGTCCTGATACTCACATTCCGGATACCCAGTTGAGCTATATTTTCTTTTGCCACAGCTGCCGTTTCAGGGCAGCCTTCTATACTAATAACCTCTGCCTGCGGGGCAGCCTTTGCCAGGTACGAAGTCGTTACGCCCAGACAGGTGCCAAGCTCTACAATATTATCAGGTTTAAAATCGTTACTTAACCGGTAAATCAACTTCGCCAGCGAAGCCGGCTTCAATGCATTCTTTGCCAGTTGCTTTACCTGCTTTTGTTTGTTGTTATTGACATGAGACCCTGCGCCAAGATCAGTAATCCGAACAATACGGTTATCTTTTAACAGACGTGCCCTCAGGCGTTCAATATCATCATATTCTTGCCTGGGCTTAAAGTCATAGATCACTTCATCAATCAGCCGGTATATAAACGGAGAATGAATTCCATGGCGCGTTTTAGCAGTCAGGCGGTGTTTAATGAAGGATTTCAGCAGTTGGATGTTTGCCATATTGGGTGCAAACTAAGATAAAAAATGTTTGATATGCAATTCCCCGGGGACAGCTCATAAAACATTTTCATAAAAGACAATTACCCGGCATGTAGAACAGTTCCCATGGTGATTTAAGCACGGAACAAACAAACAAAACGAATTTTAAGAAAAGATTGTTTAATTTAACAGTTGGAAAGGCCAACACCGCCTCCAGTCAACTACACCTACAGGCATATATGAACTATAAAGAAATAGATTCACTTATAAAACT
>JBQGEO010000771.1:0-3224 GCA_052039655.1 Pararcticibacter sp. | reverse complement strand
GACTAGTTTGATATTCAGTCTGGGTCAGATGTGTCTACGCTTTTTTTTACCAGCCAGTGTGTAAGATCTGCCTCATGGGTACTGTCTTAATTTGATTATGAATGAGCACTAAAACAGTGTATTTATTTAACAACAGTAATTTCTTAAGATGCTACACGTCAATCGCAGGGCTACCTCCTGCAGAACAATCTTTATTGGGGCACTGCTGATCTTATCTTTACAAAAAACGGGATTGAGTCAGACGCTGGCCGGCTTTTCTGTTCTTCAGGAGAGAAATGGCCTGCCAGCATTCTTTGCGAAGCTTGGGAAAGGCCTGCCTGTAACGATATGTTATCTGGGGGGCAGCATCACGGAGGCCGCAGGCTACCGGGTAAAGACGGAACAGTATTTCAAAACCAGGTATCCCGGATCTTCTGTTACCGCGTTTAATGCCGGAGTGGGAGGCACAGGCTCTTCACTCGGCGTATTCAGGCTACAGGAAGAAGTTCTTGCTCATAATCCCGATCTTGTATTTGTCGAATTTGCGGTAAACGATGCTGCCAGCGACTCCCTTTTAGTATGTAATGCAATGGAAGGGATTGTAAGACAAATAAAAAAGCGGAATTTGAATACGGATATTTGTTTTCTGTATACCATCAACGACCAGATGACAGGGGCCTACAATAAGGGCGAACTATATCGTTCGGTGCGGTTCATGGAGAGAGTCGCAGGCTATTATGGTTTACCATCCATCAATCTCGGAATAGATATCCTGAAAGAGTTAAATGGTGGAAAGCTGATGTTCCGGGGCACAAAGGAAATGGAGTCTTCTGGGCGTGCCGTGTTTTCGTATGACGGAACACATCCCGGCGATTTTGGGCATGAACTTTACACGAAAACGATCATTCGTGCATTCGAAAACATGAAGGGCGGCAAAGCGATGAAACGATTGCTCCAACCGTTGTATGCGGGTAATTTTGAGGATACCAGGATGCTCTCTCCCGATGAAGCAGAGAAGACGGCCGGATGGCAGCGGCCTGCCGGAATAAGCTACCTGAAATCGTTTGAAAAGGCATACCCAGGCCTCATTTATACTTCTGGAACCAGCGACAGCGTAATGATTCGCTTTTCAGGGACGTATTTTGGTTTTTGTGATATTATCGGCCCGTCTGCCACCCCATCTGTTGTGGTAACGGTCGACGGGCAGCAAGAGATGAAGACCCGGTTCGATAGCTATGGATATTTTTACAGACGAAGTTATTGTCTCATTGGCCCATTGAAGGATGGAGAACATCGGGTGATCTTAAAGAAAGGAAGCATGACGGTAGATAAACAAAAAATGGTCAACTATCACGAGACGAGGGAAGACTCCGCTGACTACAGTAAGGATTTATTTTTCCTGGGTAAACTGATGATCATCGGAAAACTCCTGTAAGATGACGAATATGAGTTTCGGGATCCGTATAAGAAATTTCATTGTCTGGATTTTCCCGGTGCTGGCTTGCTTTATACATCCGGCTTACGGCTACGAACATCCCGGAGGCATGCATCCACGTGCACAGATTGAGTTCGTAAAGCAGCAAATCCGCATGGAAAGGGAGCCCTGGCTTTCAGCTTTCAACCAATTGAAAACACAGGCTGATTCGGCACTGAAGGCCAGGCATCATGCGCTTGAAGATTTTCATATACCCGGATTTTACGTTGACAAGGAAGCCCACCGGAAAAATTCTGAAGCCCTCAATACCGATGGATTCAATGCTTATAGCTGTGCTTTGGCGTGGCAGCTTACGGGAGAAAAAAAATATGGAGATAAAGCGATCTCTCTTTTAAATGCCTGGGCTTCCGTAAATAAAAGATACTCTGAGGCAGACGGGCCGCTGGTAATGACATACATGGGGGCTTCTCTCGTTATTACAGCTGAACTCATGCGGAACTATTCTGCCTGGAAGAAGAAAGATCGGGAACAGTTTAAATACTGGCTCGAATCTGTTTACAGAAAGGCTGCTTATTCCATTAGTCCCAGGAAGAATAACTGGGGCGACTGGGGGCAATACGGAGCAATGCTTGCAGATTATTACCTGGATAATCCTCTTGCCTTAAATCAGCACATCAAACAAATGAAAACAGACCTTCCTGCAAAAATTGCGGATGAGGGGTATATGATTGAGGAAGTAAGGAGGGAAGCGAATGGTATCTGGTATACCTATTTTTCGTTAACGCCGGTTACGGGTGCATTTTGGATAGCCTATAATGCAACGGGCGAAAACCTGTTCTTTTCAGGTGAAGGCAAGTCTGTAAAAAAGGCGCTCGACTATCTTCTTTACTACAACCAGCACCCGCAGGAATGGCCCTGGTATTCCTCCCCCAGGCAAGGGAAACCGGATGATGCAAAATCTTTCTGGCCTGCCAACCTTATGGAGGCCATGTACGGAGTTTATAAGGATGAATCTTATGTGAAATATGTCGGGGGCTACAGGCCACTAATGTTTGCTGCAAGGCATTACGTCTGGACCTATCCTACGCTGATGTCTCTGAGAACCGGGGATTACAAATAGTTTCTCATTATATTCGCAAACCGGTACCTTGAGAACGGATTTTAAAGAGTAGCAGATGAAGGAGACTGCAGATAAGCGCACTTACGGAGAAGAAAATGTATGCCTGGAGCTTACCGGCCATATCCGGCGTGTCACCGGAATAGAGGAAAATGAAGCACTGTCTTTCGCATCCATGTTTCGGGAGAAGAATATAAAAAAGCGGCAATTGGTTGTTCAGCCTGATTTCCCGGTTCCCCACCGGTACTATGTTAAAAAAGGAGCATTACGTTCGTACGTTGTGACAGAAGACGGCCAGGAGCACACGATCGCTTTTGCTATAGAAGACTGGTGGATCACCGATTATAATGCCTATCTGTACCGGCAAAATGCCACCATGTTTGTTACTGCCCTTGAAGATAGCGTGGTCATGCAACTGGATTATGAGAGCGAACAAAAACTGAAGGACCTGAATCCATCATTCGACAGGTTCTTTCGTATTGCTGCAGAAAGAGGCCTGGCCTACCAGCAGAGACGAGTGATATCTAACCTGACCTTATCGGCAGAGCAGCGTTATCTGCAGTTTGTTAAACAGTATCCTGCACTGGTGCAAAGGGTACCGCAGTACGCACTTGCATCTTTCCTGGGAATGACAACAGAATACTTATCGAAACTGAGAAAGAGGACGGTTTCCTCTGATAAATAAAGAATTTA
>JBQGEO010000770.1:0-2004 GCA_052039655.1 Pararcticibacter sp. | reverse complement strand
GCTGACTCCATCGCTTTTACACGAGTCACTCAGGCAACGATCCGAATACTTGGGGCGCCAGAAGCTCAATAACTGTTGACTCTACAACAGCCAGGATTTTTAAAACACATTTCAAAAGACAATATTTGTATTATTAATTACTGAAAAGCATCAAAGATGAATTACAATATATCATTCTCGGAGATGAACCGCTTGGCCAGGGAAGCAAACTCAAAAAAGCCCAGGCTTTCCTTAGAGGATATGCGGAAGCAAGCCTCGACACTGAAGAACAGCAGCGCCTCAAAAATAAAGAAACAAAAGCAATCCTAGCGTTCGCTGAAGAAGAAAACCTTTTTTCTTTCCCGCTATATGTTCGTGGGTTAACCTATCTTTCGCTTAAAGACACCGTGTATGCATGTAATGATTTTAGAAAATCAAAGGAGGCTGGTTTTGATAGTCGGGCATTTGAAGAATTTAAAGCAATTTGTCGTTAACTAGCTTTCATTTCGCAAAGAAAGCCCATTGATCTGATCTTGAAACCGGCATAGTCTGCAACATACCATGAGTTACATCAAGAATCTTTGTACGGTGCAGGAATGAACAGATAGAAAGTCCGGCTGCTATTGCTTCCGAATTTTCTGCCTGGGATTTGGCGAGTCGCTAAGAAATAATACATTTACAGAGAAGATACTTCCAGCCAGATGTTACAACGAGACGATGACTTTGTAAAAGACTTATTTCTCTTCCACAGCAGCGTCCTCAAGGGACGATCAATCAACAGACTTAACAATGAAAATCATCAAAACCCGGAAACTGACTGAAGTTCAATTCTTCCAAATTAATCAACTCTGGAATCACGAATATCCGGCAAGGCTTAAAGACCGATTTCAAACTCTATTAGAGGATGTCAGTGAGTGCAATCATTATATAATTGAAGATAATTGCCACAATGTGCTGGCATGGGCAGTCTACTTTGAAAAAGATGGTGAAGTGCGATTCTCTATTATTGTTGATAGTAAGCAACAAGGAAAGGGCATAGGAACTCTTTTAATAACTCGTTTGAAGGAAGACCTATCCAAGTTTTATGGCTGGGTAGTGGATCGTGACGACGACAAAAAGGTAGACGGGCAGGATTATAAGTCTCCTTTGTTGTTTTATGTGAAAAACGGATTCGAAATTCTACATGACCAACGCATTGATAATGAATTGCTGAATGCTGTAAAAATCAGAAGAGCCTGGGGCCAAAGAAATCCGGACTACTGAAATGTGTAAGCTCTATGTTTCCGAAAGTTTTAACCTAAAGAAAGCAAATGCTGGTAGGGAAGGAATTGCCAGGCATCTATTTAAAATTAGAGACGCGAAGGATGGGAGTAAGCGGATCGTTTGAGAACTGCTTGGCTGAGTTGCTGATAAAATAGCCTGTCCGTAATACTAATGGTTTAGTTTGCAGGGAATCAATGCGGGATTAAGTAATAAATAGATATAATGAGAATGCTTACAGTTATTGTTGGCTTAATGGCCGTTATGAGTTGTTCGTCAAACTTGGATGATACGTTTAACAGTGAGATATTAGTGTCAAGTAAGCTTGAGAAGGTTTACATAAATACGTTGAATTGGGGTTTGACTGACGACAATCAACTTTCTGCTATATCAAGTAATGTAAATAAACTGAGGAGAAGATCTGATACCGTTGGTACCTTGAAGGGACTAGAGCCATTTATTTACACTTTTAAAGGTGATACCTTAAGCTTATACTTCGATGGAAAGATAACCTATCAGGTTAAAGATAATTTCAGAACTATTCCCATAAAACATATAGTTCTGAATAAGAAAGAATATGAAGCGCTCCGGACAAAGGCTTATAACAATGAAGAAGGTTATCATTCTGTTCCCAAAAGACCCACCCAAGCTGGTTTGCCAGCTGATATGCCAAAACCTCAGCGATCTAGCCATACTTTACCAAATCTCAACAAAAAAAAAGAAGGCCTGAGATTTATAATTAATCACGAATAACTAGTTAAATTA
>JBQGEO010000769.1:0-5455 GCA_052039655.1 Pararcticibacter sp. | reverse complement strand
GAGGGTAGAAGAAGGCCGTTTCATTAAAATTATCACGAAGTTTTATTGCAGGTACCGGGCTTGACTTTCTCGCAGGAGCATCCGGTTCATCCAGCCGGATCTCTGCATTTGGATCACCGGCGATAGACTTAACACCCGGATCATAGCTTTCAATCGATGCGAAATCATGAACTGTATTATCTTCCACTATTGCAGCCTGCGTTATTGCCATCCCCCTTATTTTTAGTGCCCCGGCGGTTGTTGGCCTTTTTTGTTTACCGTATCCTGAAATGGCGGTTTCTCCGTTGGCTCCGCCTTTTTGCCTGAGATGTAATTTCAGGTTTCCGGGTGATGTGATTTTTTGTTCGAGTTTGAAATATCCGATACTGGAGATAACTACTATTCCGCCAAATGGTACTTTCATTTTAAATTCCCCTTTGGAGTTAGTCTTCGTCGATATCTTACTGCCTTTTATCGTGACGAATACACCCGGCAAAGGAGTGTTGCTACTGATGTCCTGTACTAAGCCTTTTATAATGTTTCCGTGCTTGACAAGTTCAGTATTTTTCAGGAACTCATTTTTTAGTTTATCGTCCTCTTCCTTTATTTTATCTCTGTCGCGTAGTAATTGCCTGTATTGTTCGAATCCTCCATTATACCCGCCATAATAATTGTAACCCAATAAGTCAAGCTTTTCGTAGTTCCTGCTGCTTAATGCGTAATCCTTATATCGATATGATAAAGGATTGCTGCTTCTCTCCCCGACGAACCGGTAGCTGTTCCATGTAAAAGCATCAGAAAAAGGTTCAAATGAAGGAATTGACCAGTTCTGAGGGTAAGCAATATTGTCGAGAGACGCATCATACATGCCTGCTAATAATTCTGTCGTTTCTGCTTCATTGTTATAATTTGTGACCTGTAGCTTCCATTGTTCCTTTCGTCCGGTTTCAAGTTGATCTCTGAACGTGGCCAGTTTTATTTTAAGCTGTTTCTCCGGGCTTTTTACAAAAATGTGATGGCTGTTTGTATACAGTCTGTTTTGAAAGACAGTAAGAAATCGGACGGTCAGATGTTTAGCATGGAAAAAAGGAATTTTAATCGTTTCCTGTGCTTGTGCTTTGATCCATTTTGATGAAATAATACTTTTTTTGTCCAGCACTTCCATTAATATATAACCATTGCTTTCGCGACCCGCAAGAAACTCAGCATCTTCTCCAGACTTTACACCTGTTTTAAGAGGAAGTACGGCATCGGTATAGAGCGTCTGACGCGATTGTCTGTTCACGTACTTGAAGTATAGGATGGAAGATGTCGTGTCTCCCGTATCTGTTCTTGCCCTGACAATAATTTTATATGTGCCCGATGGTTTTCCCAACATATCAGATAGCATAATTACAGTTGTTCGTAAGGTGTCGGTCTGGTTTTCAGTCTGAGCAACTTTTTCTTTTTGATGCCATTGTGCCGGTTCATCTTCATCTTTCCATGGATAGCCCGGGAATAGCTTTTGGTACTCTTCCCGCGGTATTAGGTGCAGGTCGGGGTTGCTCCAAAGTTTCTTTTTTAACAAGTGTGCTGGTTGCTGTAATAGATAAATCTCTGTGTTTATCGTTCCTTTTATTTTTTTACCATTGGGAGTAGTCAGATCGACGTGCAGTTTGGCAGTGTCCGTGGAACACAGGACCGGCAGGACAGTGGCGGACAACCTATAATCACGAGACCCAACAATAACGTTCTCATTGGCGGAGTGTGTTTCACCCGTTGCATCAGTGACATCTGCGCTAACCTGATAACGAAAGAATGCTTCTCCCTTTATTTTCTCATCAGGTGTCGCCTTAAACCGTACTGAATAGTTCCCATAGTTATCAGTAAAGACCGTATCCGTTACTATTTGTACGGGATTGCTATAGATATATCGTCCAGAAGAACCGTAAATTGCCGTTGCAACATCACGGTTATAATCTAAGGTGCGGGTTATCCTGTACACAAGCCTGGCCTTAGAAAGGCCATATCCGGAAAAAGCTTTCACTTTGCCGCTGACAGTTACCGTGTCGTTTAAGCGAAAACGACCTTTTACAGCTGAAAACTCGACATGAAAGGATGGCCGTTTATATTCTTCCACTTTCACAGTGATTCTTCCGTCAGGAGTATAGATGCCGATATTTCCATTCAGTATATTTTGTGGAACGATGAATGTCCCGTTGAATGAGCCGTATTCGTTCGACTTTAAAAGAAGAGAGCTGATCTCTTTATTGTTGGCATCTCTAAGTGTTACTTTGGTCTTTTTTTCAAAAATAAGATCCGTTTTTCCGTTCAAAGTACGCAATTCGAGGCCTTTGAAATAGATGGTTTGTCCCGGGCGATATATTTGCCTGTCCGTGAAAAGAATCGTTTTTTCTTTCGGAAGGCTATCCACCTCACGTGACCTCAACCATCCTGCTGGCATGCCTGTCAACGTATCGGTTCCCAGACTTAACCGGAGGTCAAAAGACGAAAACGAGAGTATGCCGGTTTTCATCCGGCCATTTTTATCGGTAATTCCCTTATAGATAAAGCCTGACGGCCGGGACTTCGGTTTCCGCTCATAATCATCCCGGTAAAGTAATAAGTTGACATCCGGTAAAGGCGCTCCACTTTCGCGGTTCACCACCTGTATTTCAACCATAGAGTCAGGGTTTTTCCTGGTTACAAAAGCCAGTCGACTGATGCGGAAATCTACGAGCTGGATCATGGAGGTATCCTGTCCTTCTCCTTTCCCGGCAAGAAGAACATACATACCAGGTTTAAGCGAATCTATTTTGAATTCGGTGGAGTGTTGCCTGTAGTCATTCCGGGTGGGAAGGCTGAGCGTGAATTCCTGCACTTTAGGGCATTCATAAAGAGATTTTAAAACTGAGGTGCTGGTTCTGCGCGACCTGTTCCCGTTTTGATATTCATTGTACCGTTCAAACTGGAGGGTTGAGAGTTTGTATATCTCAATTCTTACCTGATCCATATTCCGGTATTTCAAGAGGGCTGGAAACGGCTTGCCGGGTACATTAATTTCCTCGATCGTCACCTCTATTTCAGGAGCTTCAACCTGTTCTAATAATTTTGATGCATTTTTTGCTCCGAGGCTTCCGGGAAATGAAACGGACGCTTTTTTAAAAAAACGATGTGCTGCTCTAAGACTATCTCTTTCCTGATAATATTGTCCCGCTAAAACAAGGGCATCAACCCCTAAAGGGCTAGCTGGAAGAGCGTTTGCAGTTCGTAGCACCCCATCCAGATAAAGGGAATCTTTGTCGTGTAATGAAGAGTTTCTATACAGGAACTGTAAGCGTCGGAGGTCCAGATCTGCAAGCGCTTCGTGGTGAGATTGTTTTAGATGAAATTGAGAAGCTTGTTGTAAAAAACTTATTCCCCTGAAATAATTAGAGGTTGTGTCGGTGGTCTGGATACTAAGTTTTGCGAATATATGTGAATCTTCGAAAAGACGACGGTCACTAAACGTGAATGAAACCCGCGATTGCGGCAGCCCCGACTCCTCATCGAGGTAGAAAGCAAATGCCCGGTGAACCAGAAGATCATACAATGTCGGTCGTAAATGACGTGTTGCGGTATCCCCCTCTAAAGCAGTTTCAATTATAGATACCGGTGTTTTTTGCAGAGCTGTGGTGTCGCGGAGAGAAAGCGCGTATAAACGACTGCATTCGGCTTCAATCGTTCTTAAATCCCAGCGGCTAATATCCGGATCAGGTTTTTCAAGTCTGGGGCGTTTTATAAACTGCCACCGGTTTTCTGTATAATATTTCCAGTACATTTCGGCCAACAACGATTGGAGAACGGGCTTCGCTGGAAAAACTGATTTTTGTACATCTTCCCTTAATGTATTTATAATGGTAACAATTGCGCTTTCCTCCATATATTGCAGCAATTTGATCCTGTAAATAGCTGCGTTTATGATATCGGAGTGCCTGTTTTCTTTTCTCGCAAGCAATTCAAGTTTATCCACTTCTTTTAAGGCCGATTTGGGCAGACCAGCGTCGGCCAGCGAGTCTATTCGTTTAGTATGGATCTGGTGTGTTTGCCCGAAGACAAAGACGTAGGAAAACATCAGGATTACCTGGATGCCGGCAATTTTGCGAACAATCTGTTTCATTAACATGAACATTCAAGTTTAGGTGAATGATGATGCAAATTAAGTTATTCCATAGATAAAGAGAAATTAGTAGAGGAGTGTGCAAAATTACATTTATGTAAACTGATGTAATATGAAAGAAGTATATAGTTATATTTGTATATAACTCAATTGTTTGTTCTATGGCAGATCTTCAATCAACACTGGATGCGGTAATGAGCCTTGATGCTATTTCCCGGAAGATGCTTTTCGATATTTTGCAGAAACGCCAGATTGAAGAACGGCGTGAAGAGATAGCCAGGGCTGCTCAAAAAGCCTTAAGGGAATATCGTTCAGGAAAGCTTACTCCTTTGACGTTGGAAGAGGCATTTGATAAGTTAGATCTATTATAGTTCTCAGGTGAAAAGAAAGATTGTTTTTACCAAAGCTTTTCAACGATCCTATAAAAAGTTCTCTTCGAGAAGTCCCCTGTTGGAAAAAGGAATAAGAAACGCTTTGAGTAAATTATTGGAGGATCCGTATGCTCCGGAACTACGAACTCATAAATTAAGTGGAAAACTAGCGGCTTATCTGGCTTGCTATTGCGGGTATGACTGTAGAATTGTTTTTACAATCGAACATATTTCAGATACCGAAGGGTACCAGGATATAGTGCTGCTTGATATAGGCACACATGATGAGGTTTACTAACCCGCCCACTCTTCATTTTTTCTTATCTTAGCCCTCAGAAATGACTGCTGCTGCTTTATTGAATGACCTCAAGGCCCGTAAGTTTAAACCGGTGTATCTTCTTCACGGCGAGGAGCCCTATTATATTGATCTTTTCAGCAATTATATAGAAGGGAACCTTCTTTCTGAAGCAGAGAAGGGGTTTAATCAAACGGTACTCTATGGCAGGGATACCGATGTGATGACGGTTCTGAATGCAGCGAAGCGTTTTCCCATGATGAGTGAGTTTCAATTGGTCATGATAAAAGAAGCTCAGGATATGAAGTGGGGAAAGGATGGTGACGACAAAAAAGGGGGGGATCCGTTTCTTACTTATCTTGAAAAACCGCTGGCCAGTACTATTCTGGTATTTTGTTATAAACACGGGAAATTCGACAAGCGGAAAAAGACGTATAAAGCAATTGAAAAAAGTGGGGTCGTTTTTGAATCTGCTACCATCTACGAAAATAAAGTTCCTGCCTGGATAGAGGACTTCGTAAGGGAAAAAGCTTACCGGATTAATCCGCGGGCTTCAGCCCTCATTGCTGAATATCTTGGTAATGACTTATCGAAGGTTTCAAACGAACTGGAAAAGCTGATGCTGAACATTCAGAAAGGGAATGAAATCTCTGTTGAAGATGTTCAGAATAA
>JBQGEO010000768.1:0-2344 GCA_052039655.1 Pararcticibacter sp. | reverse complement strand
AAGAAGCATGATATTACTCTGATATCGAATGCTCTTGGCCTGGAGACTGCAGAATATGCGGCAGGAAAAGAGGCTGTGATCATTTCAGGGGACGATTATGTTTCTGATGCGATTGTTTCGCGGCTTGCCGACTTGGGTGTAAAGTTTATTACCGTCCGCTCGATCGAGTCGTCTAATGTCGACAGGATTGCTGCTTCAAGATTTAACATCAAAATAGCAACAGTTGCTGTACCGGCCAATGTGCCGGTAACCGGTCCTGAGTTTATTCTGCACCAGTATGAGATTGCAGCGGGTACTATCAGCAACCTGGATCTCTGGCAGGAAAATAAGAGCCTGATGGCCGATCCTGTCCTGAGCACAGCCGCCAGCAATATTATTTCTACCAAAATGACAAACAGTCCGGATGCGGGATGATAACAAAAGCATTAATCGATAAGTACCATGTTCCTGCCCCGAGGTACACGAGTTATCCGACAGTTCCTTACTGGAACCAGGACACTCCTGATGCAGAGAACTGGAAAGAATCAGTGAAGATTTCTTTTAATCAAAGTAACAGTAAGGACGGGATCAGCTTGTATGTGCACCTTCCCTATTGTGAAAGCCTTTGTACCTATTGCGGGTGTAATACCCGCATAACCAGGAATCACAGCGTGGAAGAGCCTTACATCAGGGCAGTACTGAAAGAGTGGGCAATCTATAACGGGATGTTTACGGAGAAACCTCTTATCCGTGAGATCCATTTGGGAGGAGGAACTCCTACATTCTTCAGTCCTGAACATCTGAAAGCACTTATTGATGGTTTGCTTCAGAACTCGGTCGTTCATGAAAATGCAGAGTTCAGTTTTGAAGCACATCCTGCTAATACTACAGAGGAACACCTCAGAACGTTGTATACTCTTGGATTTCGCAGGCTAAGCCTGGGTATCCAGGATTTCGACCCGGTAGTACAGCTCATCATTAACAGGATTCAATCGTATGAGCAGGTAAAGAAAGTGACCGATCTCGCAAGGGAGATAGGATACACTTCTGTAAACTATGACCTGATTTACGGGTTGCCTGTTCAATCACTGGAAGGACTTGAGAAAACTATTCAGCAAACGCTGACGTTAAGACCGGACAGAATTGCCTTTTACAGCTATGCACATGTGCCATGGATTAAACCCGGTCAACGCAGGTACACGGAAAAGGATCTGCCCTCTCTTGAGATTAAGAGACAGCTTTATGAGCTGGGGAGGTCAATGCTTACAGCAGACGGATATGAAGAGATCGGCATGGACCATTTCTCGCTTAAAAGCGACAGCCTTTACGAGGCTGAGATAAACGGCTCCCTCCACCGGAATTTCATGGGATATACCCACCAATATACACAACTGATGATCGGCCTTGGTGTCTCATCTATCAGTGACACCTGGTTTGCCTTTGGCCAGAATGTAAAAAAGGTCGAGGACTACATCCAGCTTATCAACGAGGATAAACTTGCTGTTTTTAAGGGACATTTTCTGACAGACGAAGATCTGATCATCCGGAAGCATATCCTTAATATTATGTGCCAGGGAGAAACGTCATGGTCTGATCCTTCCCGGCAATGTGAGTCGCTGAAAGAAGGAATTGAACGATTGAAGACATTATCCGAAGACAGGCTTGTAGAATTGCACGAGGATCATCTGAAGGTAACACACCAGGGGAAACGATTCCTGCGGAATATATGCATGGCACTTGATGCGCGGCTTTGGGCAAATCAACCAACGACCACGATGTTCAGTATGGCAGAGTAATATTTGGATAACTATTTACAAATTACTGAGCTGTTCTCTTTAGCTGGGCTCAGATAAGGGATATTTAATGTAAGGCCTTTCATTACAAACCAAAAGCCCAGGCAAATCATCAAAACCGGTACAAATTTATTGATACGCCTCCGCAAAGCGGGGGTGGCAATGCCCAGGCTAAACGTCGCAGCAAGCATAAGAGGGATAGTTCCAAGTCCAAAGAACAACATGTAGGCTGCTGCGTTGCCGATGCTTCCGGTGTTAATGGCTCCTGCCAGGCCGAGGTAAACAAACCCGCATGGCAGCAATCCGTTGAGAGATCCAATGATGAGATGATTGGCACGGTGTTGCAAAGCGTACCCGAAGAGCCTGTTAAAAGGCTTCAGGAAGACCGATGAAGACCGGGTAACGATCACTCTCTTGAAAAGCCGGGAGAATGCAGCCATCAGAATAAGTATCCCGCTTACGATGCTCAAAGACTGCTGAAGCCCTGACATCCACAACTGTTTTCCTATAAATCCGGTGACCAGGCCTAAGATCACGTACGACATTACCCGCCCTACCTGATACATCAGCTT
>JBQGEO010000767.1:0-9493 GCA_052039655.1 Pararcticibacter sp. | reverse complement strand
AGGCAGAATGAAACTTTTTTCAAACGTATTCCGGTCATTCATCAGTAATTGGTAGTCATTGGTGTACTTTAGCGTTCTTTTTGAATAGCTGTCGATCTCTACATAATCCCGGCAGGACACAGCGCTACCGATAAGAATTATAGAAAGAGTATAATATATTAGCGTTCTTTTCATATTACTCAAATTAAAAAGATGTATTCAGACTAATGAAATAAGCTTTGGAAGGCGGGAGATTATTATAGCTGTTTGTCCGCAGATATTTTGGATCTACATTATCTTTATTCTTTCTCCACAGGATACCTAAATTCCTTACACTTGCATTCATGGAAAGCGACTTCATGAAGGTTTTGCGTAGTAAAGCAACGGGAAGATTGTAACCAAGAGTTATTTGCTGCAGGCGGACGTGACTGCCACTTATCGTCAGGAGATCTGACCTCCTGTACCTGTTCAGACTGTTATCACTGATACCGGTAAGTCCCGGAACATTGGTGATCAGTTCGTCGCCCGGGTTCCTCCAGCGCTTAGCTACATCTGATTCCGCTCCAATCACCCCATAGTAGTCAAGATAGGTGGGATAATTTTCTGTCGATGGACGTCTCAGAACATTTCCAAATTCATAACTTATTCTTGCGCCTAATGTCAGATTTCCATAAGAAAAAGTATTAAAGAAGCCACCGAAATAAGGGGCGGTTCTTCTTCCTGAATATACCAGATCATCAGCAGTAAGCTTAGTGTTACCAACGGTACTCGGTACTATTTCTCCATTCTTATCATAGATCTGCGATTGGCCATTCGCATCAAGCCCAGCCCAGCGATAAGAATACATGTAATCTGTTGGCATCCCTACCATAGGAGTAGATAAATTTACCAAGTTGAACGAAGTGCTTTTTATAAGCCGTGCGTCGGTCACTTCATTTGTATTGTAGGATAGGTTAAAAGTGGACGTCCACTTAAAGGGGCTTTTTCTTATCCAGTCCGATTGTATGCTGAATTCATAGCCATTGCCTTTCATACTGGAAGCATTGAAAGGAAGAAGGGTCCAGCCATAAGTAGGGTTGAAGGGCAGATCATAAATGATATCACTTGTACGCTTACCGTAAATATCGAAAGTAATATTTACCCGGTTAGTAAGGAGCCCGATGTCCAGCCCCAGATTCCATGTCTTAATCTTTTCCCATGATATCTGTTTATTACCAGGCTTGTCGATATACGCATAGGCTCCTGTTTCATTGTCAGTTACCAGATTTATGACAGTTTGAGACGTAGCAGTGAACGGCACTGTGCCATTCACCCCATAAGTAAGCCGAACAGCAGCATTGCTTAGCCAATTGACATTGTCCAAGAACCCTTCCGCTTTAGCGTCCCATTTGGCCCCTACCGACCATAGTGGTTGAGCCCTTTGAGATCTTGAGGCACCGGTAAGGGAAAAATCGTCAAATCTGACGCTTCCTGATAACACATACCTGTTATTAAAGAAGGATATCGCCGCATTTGAATAGTAGGATAAAGTCCGGTCCTGATCCCTCGACTGTGACTCACCAGAGCCTAGTTGCTGATTCCATCCTTCAATGACTGCGTATGGTACGTTTGGGTTTACTGTGGCGAAAGAATATGTCTCGGGATCAAAACCATAGCGTTTCGATGCGAATAGCCTGCTTTTGGACTGACCTATTTCTGCTCCAGCCAGGAAGTCTACCCTGTGCAACTCATTAAACTGATAATTGACATTGAACTGCGTTCTTAAATTGTACTGCCATGAATTGAGGTTATTAAGGCCAATAATCCCTCCCAGCGGAACGCCATAACTCAGTTTCTTTGTAGTTGAATTATAGCTTGTTCCATAATTGATCATATCGCGGACTGCATAGGAATCGCGGGAATCGATATTTTCCAGATCATTAATAGTTCGTTGCAAAGAACCAGAAACGGCAAAACTGGCCCACTTTGCTAACTTTGTTTCAAGGGCCGTATTAAAAATCAGTTTATGCGCCTGGGAGTTATAGTCGGTGGCCCCCAGCTCGTCCAATGGATTATATGTCCACGGCAGAAAGCCAAGACTATTTGTATAATCTGTATTCTCTGGTCTGAAACGTATGTCCCGCTGAATATTATTGCCGTTTTCGTCCTTAATCAGTTCGTACGGCCGCAAAGCAAAGCTGCCTCCGCCCAAAGTATTTGCGGCTACAGGATTATTGACGGAATTATTGTAATTATAATTGAACCCGGCTTTGAAACTTAACTTATCATTGAAAAGCGAACTGTTCAGGTTGGAGGTAAAAAAGAAACTTTCTCCCTTATTCCCTCTGAACACCGGCAAGTCTTTGCTATAATTGGTGGAGACATAGTAGGTGGTTTTGTTAGCTCCGCCGCTTACTGAAAGATTGTATTGCTGAGAAACCGCACTTCTTAAGAGGTATTTTTCTATCTGATCACGATTGTCCAGGCCGGAAAGCACAGCAAGAGCTGAGTCACGCTGGACCGCAGTTGCTATTCCCCGGTCAACTTTAAACATCCATTCAAGCCCTTCACTAAGAGGCCTTTTGCCTGAAAAGTTGTTTACAAGTGTAACAGGGTCGCTTATAGATGTAACCGGACCGCTATAGGTATCCCGAATAAAACCTTTTTCTTTGAGTTCCCTTTCGAAATCAACATATTCCGCTGCATTCATCTTGTTCAGTTTATTCAAGGAGACAGGAGCAGAAAAACTTATATTAGTCGAAAAGTTAATAGAAGGTGCCCCCTCCTTACCTTTTTTTGTTGTAATGATGATGACTCCGTTTGCTGCTCTGGCACCCCAGATTGAGGACGCGGCTGCATCCTTCAATACCGTGATACTTTCAATATCTTCGGGGTTAAAGCGACTTAGAATGGCGCCTCCCTGCATATTCCCGAGCCTTTCGGACATGTTTGTTCGTCTGTCCTCTATATCCATCATTGGGAAACCATCAACCACGACCAAAGGCTCTACAGGAGCAACACCACTAAACGAATTGACACCCCTTATACTAATCTTATTAGTAACCGGATCTGTTTTCACTCCGGGCATAACTCCCTCGATGCGGTCTATAATATTAATGGTAGGAACCTCTTGTATGTCCGCTGCAGTCATTTGGGTGGCAGCACCTGTTATCCGTTCCTTCGGCAGGGCCGTATACCCGTTCGATATAGGAAGAACCGTTACTTCGTTGAGCATATGCACATCATTCTGAAGCACCACATCGATCCTGTCGGACCCGGCAATGGGTACCTGCTTCGATTGCATCCCTATATACGAGAAAATCAGGGCACTTGCTGGCTCTCTCAACCGCAGCACGTACTGACCATCGCTGTTCGTGGAAACACCTGTCTTCATCGATTGTCCTACCGGGAGTACTGTTGCTCCGATAACGGCTTCACCATTGGTATCCTTTACATACCCGGTGATGGTCCTGAATGAGTCAGGATCCTGACTGATGGGAGAATTCGTATCTTTTCTATTATCAGCAACGACGGTATAATAGTTGGGCTGTACATAAAGGAAGACCAGCTTATTAGGATACAGGATGTCTTTCAATACTAACTCCAGCGACTTGCTTTTATCGGCGGGGAGCACATTGTCATTCACGGTTTTTCCCCTTAAAAGTTCGTCTTCAAAGGAAAATTTCGTTCCGTAAACCTGGGTAACTTTTTCAAGGGCATTTTTGAGCGGGATCCTTCGTTGGGCGAAGTTTTCAGTTAATCCCACACAAAACACTAAAAAGCACAGCAAAAGTAGTTTTCTCTTCATATTGTCTTATTTAATTGTGATTTGATTTCCGGTGATCTGGGTTTCCACATGGAGTGTCTGCCTCAGGACAAACAGGATGTCTTCGAGATTCCTGGCAGGAATGGTTCCTGATAAATGCCTGTTTAACAGGGATGAATCGCGTAAGACGACCTTATATCCAAAATTATCTTCAATGTCGGCTATGACTGCGGCGACGGATGAGTTGTTGAGCCTGATCTCATTATCTTTCCATGCCGTTATTTCCTGGGAATCATTCCCCTCACTGATCTGCATTTTCGCGGCTCCTGTATAGGTAAAGCTCTGGCCGGGTTTAAGGCTCGCGATCACCTGATGGGTGCTTTCATCCTCGACCCGCAGGCTTCCTTCGAGCAGGGCGACCTCCAGCACACCACGCCTGTCTTTCACGTTGAAGCGCGTACCGGTTACAGTCAATACGACCCCGCCGGCATGAACCCTGAAATAATCAGACTCTCTTATCCTGTTCTTTATGGCGACATGCTTTACGTGAAACAATGCTTCTCCCTTTAGCCATACTTCTCTTGGCTTGTCACTTTTCCAGTTTCTCACGTACCTGAGGCTCGAGTTACTGTTCAGGTCGATCTCGGATTCGTCGGGCAAGACGAAATGGTTCTTTTGCCCGAACCTGGCACTCCGCATTTTCTGCCCCTGCTGACTTAAGTCATACAATGACAAGCTCAGGATAATAACTGCAGCTGCCTGTCCTGCTCTTTTTGTATAGGTTTTAAATATTTTGACAATATTGCGGCGCCGTTCTATACGGGGCATCTGGCTTTGTATCTTCTGCCAGCTCGTTTCACGCCCGTTCGACTGATATACCGGTTGACTGATCAGCAGCATGATCCATGCTGCTGCTTCTTCCATATAAGGTTTAGTTTCAGGGAATTGTTCCCCTACCTGAATCCAGAAGATATTGAGGTGATAGTTTCCTTCTCTTACACTTGAAATAAAATATTCATCATAGAAGAAATCTATCTTTTTATAATTCCTGTATTGCTCCGGAGTTCTTTTCATATTTATTATACTGCTATTACACCGGGATTGAAGATTTTATCCCAGTATTTTTTATTTTTTTTATTTTTCTGCATAAGGCAGATAAAAAAAGCCCGGCCGGGCCGCCGTGAAGGAGATTAATTTGACATATTCTTTAAAAGAAAAAGGAGTATAAGTAAATTAAATGGAGACATATGCTCTTTAAGACTATCAATTGCCCTGTAAAGAAGCTTATACGTACTTTTTGGTGACAAATTCATCACCCTGGCTATTTCTTCATAGCTCATATCTTCGAAAAACTTAAGATGAATGATCTCCCGTTGCCTTGGAGACATTTTTTCGAGCGCCCGGGACAGCTGAGCCCTCAGAGAACGCATTCTCTCTTCACTGATCATCGTATAGTCATGGGGCAGCTCAATCTCAAATGGAAATTCAGCCTTTATTCCCGAAAACCTGTGCTGCTCTGCAAGCTTTCTGAACAAAACTCTCCTGAACGCCTTAAAAAGATAATTTTTAACAGAGGGAGTACTGTTAAGGCGCTCTCGGTTTTTCCACAACTTGATGAACAATTCCTGGACTGAATCTTCCAGCACTTCATCTTCAACACAAAATTTGTGTCCGTAGTTAAATAACTGCTGATAATAAATATCAAACAGGCTTTTGAAAGAAGATTCGATTCCCAGGCGAAATTCTTCCCATAATTCTAAATCATCTTTCATTTACTGCACCCAGGAATAATTAAAACCGTCATGTCGGCGGTTTTCTCTATACTAAATTTATAGCAACCGAATTTCCTACAAATTTTATAAAAAAACAATCCCGCCTTGAATTTAAATTAACACGGGCTTTCCTTTCAGGCGATTTTTCCGGATATTATGCATTACCAGGTATGCGCGCGCTGACAAAAGTCTCAGAATTGCCGGTTATCATATTAAATAAGGAAAACATTCGAAATAGTATAAAGTTATACATAATTCGATTTATTTCTGTATAAAAACATTAGTTCAGTTCAAAAATAGTATATTAGTACACCAAGAATCATAAAACGCCCATGAATTATAATTTGCTTAAAGAGGTGGTTGACCTGATCCGTGATTTTGAAGCTGACAATACCGCTACAAAGTCTTTTTCGAATGATATCGATGGGTTCAGAAAATGGATTCAAAATGGTTCTTCTTCTAATGACATCATAAAAGAGCCGTACTGGGAAGGAAAGATGTCGGGAAGAAGTCCGGACAGTGTGATAAACACGCTGATCGTGCATATGAACCGGTACGCGAAAAGTTATTCGAGAGCTGCTATTTACGGATCCGGTTTCTCGACTCAGGATGATTTTATTTACCTGATCACGCTCAAGGCATTTGGAGCGATGACCAAAACGGAACTCATCAAAAAGAATATCCATGACAAGCCTGCTGGAATTAAAGTGATCAACAGGCTGGTTGCTAACAACTGGGCGGAACAAAAGGACTCTGAGCGCGACAAACGCAGTAAGGTGATCAGTATTACGAAGAAAGGGCTGATTGCGCTGGAAAAACAAATGGGCAAAATCCGCAGGGCTACAAAAATTGTCACTGGGAATCTGGATATAAAGGAGAAGATGCAGCTGATCTCTCTGCTTCAAAAACTGGAAGACTTTCATAAACCCATATATGAAAAGAATCCGGATATTGCAGTTCTTGAAGAAGTGGCATACGCTGAGTATTTAAAGACAAAAACTTTTAGCTAAGGATATTAAATTGAAATTTCATATTTTATGAAAAAGCTATTTGACGAAGTATCGTACGATGTAAGCAGATGTATCACACAAAAATACAGCACCAGCTTTTCCCTCGGAATATTAGCATTGAGCCCTTCTATCCGTCCGGCAATATATGCGATATACGGCTACGTTCGTTTAGCTGACGAAATAGTGGATAGCTTTCATGATTATGATAAAAAGACGCTGCTGCAAAGATTAAGACAGGATACAGACGCCGCTTTGAAAGATAAAATATCCCTTAATCCTGTTCTAAACTCGTTTCAAAAAACAGTTCACCAATACCAGATAGATTCTCATTTGATCTGGCAGTTTCTGCACAGTATGGAGATGGACCTTGAGAAACTGAATTACCATTCGGATCTGTATAAAGAATACATATATGGTTCGGCTGAGGTGGTAGGGTTAATGTGCCTGCAGGTGTTTACCAACGGAGATAAAGAAACATACCGGGATCTGAAGCCTTTTGCTATGAAACTGGGATCGGCATTTCAAAAAGTAAACTTCTTAAGAGACTTAAAAGATGATTACAGGATCCTGGGACGCACGTATTTTCCGGGTATTAATATGGATATTTTTGACAATCATGTTAAAACTGAAATTGAAAAGGAGATTGAACTTGAATTTAAGGAAGCTTTAACGGGCATAAAAAGGTTACCCAGTTCAGCCAGACTGGGTGTATATCTGGCTTACAAGTTTTATTTATCTCTTTTTAAAAAGATAAAGGATACGCCGGCTGAGAATATTCTGAACGAACGTATGCGCATTCCGGATTTTCAGAAGCTTGCTGTGGTGATGAGAGGTTATGTGCGGTATAAAATCGCACTTCTATAATGAAAGATGGTAATATCATACATTTCACATGCCTTACAAATTATACAGAGAACAGCAATTGAACTGTGATTTAGCTACAGCATGGAGCTTTTTTTCTAATCCCCTCAACCTGGCAGGTATCACTCCTGAAGATATGGGATTTGTAGTACTTAGCGAAATAAACGATGCGAATATCTATGAAGGGATGGAAATAGATTATAAGGTTTCTCCGCTATGGGGAATTCCGATGAAGTGGAAAACCCGCATCACCATGGTGGATTTCCAGAAGAGTTTCACTGATTTCCAGGAAAAAGGCCCCTATAAGTTATGGAACCACCGGCACGATTTCATTCCCAATGCTCAGGGAGTGCTGATGAAAGACACGGTAGATTACGAGATGCCCTGGGGTGTTTTAGGCGACATCGCACACCGGATACTGATAAAACGTAAGCTGGAGGAGATCTTTAATTACCGCTTTCATATATTGGAACAAATGTTTCATGTTTGAGGGAAAGACAGATCATAGTATCTTTGCCTTATGACAATTGAAGAACTAGAGGAATTCTTTTCAACACATCCTGTCCCCCGGCAGCTGAGGCTCAATGATGCAGAATTTATCTCTGATATCCCGAAATTCCTTGAAAGCCATTTCATGATTGCGAAATCACGCAGTGATGTCCCAACATTCAATAAATTCCATGACAGGCTGATTAAAGTCAAAGACTTGATCCTGAAGATGGAGGAGGACGAGAAGAAGTAAGCTGTTTCATTCAGATGTATAGGCCATTAGCCCTCCTGTAAGATTGTAAAGATTACGGCAACCATACTTGTCTTCGAGCAACCTGATTGCCTTTAGGCTTCGCATCCCCGACTTACACACAAAAACCACCTTTTTGTCTTTGCTGATCCTGTCAAAGCGATCTTCAATGGTTGCCAGAGGGATAAGTTCTCCGCCAATATTCATTTCTTCATATTCAAAAGGCTCGCGTACGTCAATAATCTGAATAGTATCCTGGTCCGTGTCGTTAAGTTCATCCATCGAAAACTCCTTTACCGGTTTTTCAACCGCTTGTACACCGCAAAATTGTTCGTAGTCTATGAGTTTTCTGATAACAGGATTTTTACCACTTAAGGGATTGCCGGACGTTTTTGCTATTTTGAAATACCTTGTTTGAAAAGAAAGAGTATCAAAAGTAAACAGCCTGCCGCTTAATACGTCGCCGATACCTGCCAGTACTTTGATTACCTCCAGTCCCTGTATGCTGCCAATAATACCCGGAAGGACTCCGAGAACACCTGCTTCTGCACAGTTAGCCACTGTTCCGGCCAGGGGAGGCTGCGGAAACAGGTCGCGATAGTTAGGCCCCCGGGTGCCGTCCTCATGCAGATAGTTGAATACCGAGACTTGTCCTTCGAACTGATAGATAGAAGCATACACGTTTATCTTATCAGCCAGCACACATGCATCGTTCACCAGGTAGCGGGTCGGAAAATTATCCGTACCATCAGCCACCACATCGTAGTCGTTGACAATCTCCAGCGCATTTGCTGAAGTGAGCTGCATTTGATAGGTATTAATCTGGATGTAGGGATTTAAAGACTCGAGTCTTTTCTTTGCTGCTACCACTTTTGAAACACCAACATCGTCCGTACTGTACAGTACCTGGCGGTGAAGATTGCTACGGTCTACAATATCACAGTCAACAATACCGATTGTTCCGACTCCTGCTGCCGCCAGATAGAGCAACAAAGGGCTACCCAGGCCACCGGCACCAACTACCAAGACCCGGGAGCTCTTAAGCTTTTCCTGTGCCTGACGACCAAATTCAGGGATAATGATGTGTCTGTTATAGTGTGCCTGTTCTTCTTTGGAAAGGGCGGACATCTGGCTCATACTCATGATAAGGATTCTATATTGCCTCCTGCTATGGCAGGAATGAGACTGATAACAGAATGGTCGCTTACTTTTGTATCCTGCCACTGAAGATTCCGGATATCATCTTCATCGACGAACACATTAATAAAGGGACGTATTTCCCCCCCGGGCTCAAGGAGATGTCTTTGTATCTGAGGGTATTGATCTACGAGGTTGCAGATAATATCAGAAACATTGCCGCCAGGCATCTCTACTTTAGAAAGACTTT
>JBQGEO010000766.1:0-5320 GCA_052039655.1 Pararcticibacter sp. | reverse complement strand
TTTCTTCTCATCAGGAGGCCTGGGATGGACAATCTCGGAGGAAAAATTCATGAAGCCTTTAACCTTTGTGGACAACCTGAAGATCAGGGGTTCGTACGGTGAGATAGGTGATGACAGTGGTGGGGCACGTTGGTTGTATCTGACTCAATGGTCCTATGGCGGACAGACTAAACTGGGGGTAACCGGTGAAGGTTCTGAAACAAGTCCATATGTGTGGTACAGGCAAAGCGCTTTGGGAAATCCAGATGTAAGATGGGAAAAAGTGAAGAAAATGAATGTTGGCGCAGATTTCAGCTTTTTCAAGGGTTTTATTTCAGGAAAATTTGATTTCTTCAAAGACAGGCGCTCTGATATTCTGCTTACTGGTGACAGACGCGCGATCCCCTCCTATTATGGAGTCTTGCCTCCTATACAGAATCTGGGTATTGTTGAAAATAAGGGATATGAGCTGGAGTTAGCCATGGACAAAAAGCTGAATCCGAACTGGCATATCTGGGCGAACATGAACTATACCCGGGCGAAGGATAAGGTGATTGAGGCAGATGATGCTTCATTGCTTCCGGATTATCAGAAACGCGCCGGCAAGCAAATCAGCCAGACTTACTCCCACGTGAGTGCCGGGTACTATAATACATGGGATCAGTTGTATGCGAGCACCATAGCAGACAATGGTGACGAACAAAAACTACCAGGAAACTATCACATCCTTGATTACAATGCTGACGGAGTAATTGATGCAAAAGACAACATTCCTTATGCATTCCCTTCTGTCCCCCAACATACTTTCAATGCGACATTTGGTGTTGACTGGAAAGGTTTCAGCGCCTTCGTACAGTTCTATGGGGTCAATAATGTAACCAGGCAGGTAGTGTTTGGCAGTTTATCTGGTCAGAATCACCTGGTATACGATGAAGGATCGTACTGGTCTAAAGACAACACCGACGGCGATGTACCATTGCCCCGCTGGTTGTCGACTCCAAGCAGCTACAATGCCGGAAGCAGGTACATGTTTGATGGTTCCTATATCCGTTTAAAGAATGCGGAAATAGCATACACTTTCCAAAGGGAAAACAGTTTCGTCAAAAGACTTGGAATAGCAAGCATGAGAGTCTTCCTAAACGGAAACAACCTGGCAGTGTGGACGAAAATGCCTGACGACAGGGAGTCGAACTTTGCAGGAACCGGCTGGGCTTCACAAGGCGCCTATCCAACTGTTAAGCGCTTCAACCTGGGTGCAAACATTATTTTTTAAAGATATTTTATGAGAACAAAATATATAAAAACGATTATCTCCTGCTTTGTCATTTGGGCAGCTGTTTGCTTTTCGTCTTGCGAAAAATATCTGGATAAGGACGATCAGACTAATATTTCAGAAAAGGAAGCGTTTAAGAACTTTACGAATTTTCAGGGCTTCACAGAAGAACTATACAATTGTATAGTCAACTTCAGCAACAATTACTGGACAAACTCGTGGAACTGGGGAGAAGATGAGATTACCTCGACTGCCGGCAACTTTCACTTTATTCATAAAATAGATGACGGAAATTTCTGGGGATGGCAATCTGAATTTGATGGCTGGGGATCTGGCTGGATGAACCAGTCGGACTTTACCCCTAGTACCGGGCCAAACTTTTCAGAAAACAGGTTCAATAAAGATCTCTGGAACGCAGCGTGGTATGGGATCCGAAAAGCAAATATCGGCCTGGCCAATATGGATCTAATGACAGATGCCACACAGGAAGAGAAAAATCTGGTAAAAGGACAGTTGCTATTTTTCAGAGGATGGTTTCACCATCGTTTAATGGAATATTTCGGAGGCCTTCCATACATTGATTATGTATTACCCAGTACAGGCGATATCCGTCTACCCCGTCTTAAGTATAGTGAATGTGCGGATAAAGCAGCGGCCGATTTCAGAGCAGCAGCGGATCTGCTACCCGTGAACTGGGACGAAACCGTTCCGGGAAAAAGAACGCTGGGAAAAAACCAGCTGCGGATCAACAAAATTATGGCACTTGCCTATCTCGGTAAAAATTATCTGTGGGCAGGAAGTCCTTTGATGAACTTCGAATCGACGGGAAGCAAAACCTACAATACTGAATATTGCAAAAAGGCGGCTGCTGCTTTTGGAGAGCTTTTAGGCCTTACTGAGAGCGGCGTCACGCCATACAGTCTTGTAACTTTTGCAAACTACTATAAAAACTTCTATACAACAGGCGAGGGATGGGCTCTTCCGGGCAGCACCGAGGCCATCTTCAGAGGTCCATACTATTCGGCAAATAATTCCAACTGGGGCACCAGTAAGCAATATACACCTCTGGTGGTTTCCGAAGGAGATCTCAAATTCACCCCAACGGCCAACTACGTAGACTACTATGGAATGAAAAACGGACTTCCTATTCCGGACATTACCCAGCCTGATACAGAATCGGGTTATGACCCACACTTCCCATGGAAAAACCGCGACCCGCGTTTTTACAGTGACATCGTTTTTGACGGGGTTAAATTTGTTCAGGGAGCGATTCCGAACGTCGATGAGCAACCCAATCGCTATGCAAATCTTTACACGAACGGTAGCTACCGGAATGTGGGTACTGGGAGCCGTACAGGCTATGTACTGATCAAATTCGTTCCGAAAACAGCAAACAAGTATGATAACGCTTACAGCTGGGGTAATAATCTCCATATTTACGTACCGTATATGCGCCTGGCAGACGTTTATCTGATGTATGCGGAAGCTGCGTTAATGGGATATGGATCATCAAGCGGCAAAGATCCAAACTACAGTAAAACGGCAGAAGATGCGGTCAATGTAATCAGGCAAAGGGCTGGCGTAGAAAAGGTCAACTCCAAGTTTTTGGGTGCACCGGATAACTTCTTGCCCGAGCTAAGAAGGGAAAGAGCTGTAGAACTCTCGTTTGAAGGACATCGTTTCAACGATCTGCGAAGATGGCTTCTATTAACCAAACAACCTTATACCCTGAAAAAATCTGTAGAATTCGACCGTACAGGAACGTTTAACCAAACAGATGCCAGCCTCAACAGCGTAGCAAATCTACGGGAAGTGACAATCCTGGAGAGGAAATTCTCCGACAAACATTACTGGCTGCCACTTAAAAATGTCGACGTAAACATGTACGTGGAATTCTCACAAAACCCCGGCTGGTAACCACTGACTAAATATAAAGGAGACGAAAATGAAGCAAATAAAAATAAGAATAGCATTCTGCCTCACCGTCGCGACGGGCTTATCCGGCTTGACTCAGGCAAAGGGTGCTTTCGATATAAATAATAAAACAGGCAAGATCATCACCATGGATGCAGCTGCCCTTAGAACCAGGCAGCAGGATTCAGTAACTACGGCAAATGACGGAAAAGACTCCCTTGTTCAGGTTGCATTCAGGAAAGTGAATAAAAAGGACCTCCAGGGAGGAGTCTCGGTTGTCAATCTATCCAGCTTAATGGAGAAAAATTATTCAACCTTTAGCCTCGAAAACCTTGATGCACTCACACCTGGGGTTCATGGAAATATCTACGGAAATAATGGAAATATTTGGGGAAACAGCGGTTATCTTGTACTTGTCGACGGCTTCCCCAGAGATGCTGACAATATCATGCCAACAGAGATCGACCAGATTACTGTCATGAAAGGTGTAGGGAATGTAGCTCTTTATGGAAGCAGGGCAGCAAAAGGGGTTGTATACATAACAACCAAGAGAGGAGGCAACTACAGTCAGCGGGTGAATGTAAGAGCTAATGCGGGTATTAACATTCCCAAAGCTTATCCGGAATATCTCGGTTCTGCCGAATACATGACCTTATATAATGAGGCACGCAGAAACGATGGATTAACGGATCTCTACAGCACCAGCGCTATTTACAATCATTCTGCGGGCTTAAATCCTTTCCGGTATCCAAACATCGACTTTTTCTCTTCAGAATATTTAAAGGACAGCTATAACCGGTTTGATTTGACAACGGAAATATCAGGAGGAAATGATAAAGCACAATACTATACTAACCTGGGGTTCTGGTCCAATGGATCTTTGCTGAACTTCGGAGAAGCCGTCGACAACAATGGATCGAACAGATTCAACCTGCGGGGAAATATCAACGTGAAACTGAATAAGATGATTAAGTTAAATGTGGATGCCTCGGCTAGTTTTTATACAGGGAAAGGTGTAAATGCCGACTACTGGGGCAGCTCTGCAACTGTCAGACCCAACAGATTCTCTCCGCTGATTCCAATTAATATGCTGGAGGAAGGAGACGACCCCTCTATGGTTTATGTCAATAACAGTAACTACATCATAGACGGAAAATATCTGCTCGGTGGAACGCAATTAGACCAAAACAATGTATTCGCTTCTGTTTATGCTGGAGGATCGAGTAAGAACATCACCCGCCAGTTCCAATTCAATACCGGCCTGGATTTTGATCTAAGCCGGTTACTGGAGGGATTCTCCTTTAAATCAGGCCTCGCCATCGATTACCGAACCGGATTTACCCAGTCTTACAATAACAATTACGCAGTTTATGAAGCTGGATGGAATACCTATGCGGGTTTCGAGCAAATCAGCGGACTGACAAAATATGGCAATGATTCAAAAACGGGGGCGGAAAATATCAGCAATAGCAATTACCGGCAAAACATATCGTTTTTCGGGCAATTTGATTACGACCGTACTTTTAACAGGAAACATAATTTTACCGGCACTTTACTGGGTTACGGGTTTTACATCGGAGAATCCGAAGTTTATCATGCAACGAATAATGCCAATCTCGGACTTCAGTTAGCTTATAATTTTGATCATAAGTATTATGCAGATTTCAGTAGTGCATACATTTATTCAGCTAAGCTTCCTGCAAGTAACCGGGGGGCATTTTCTCCTACGTTAAGCCTGGGATGGCGAATCAGTGAAGAGAATTTCCTCAAGGACTCACAGGTTCTTGACAACTTAAAGATCACCGCATCGGCAGGTATACTAAATACAGATCTGGATATCTCCTCTTATTTCCTTTACCAGGGATATTACACCTATAACGATGCCGCCTGGCACAGCTGGAAAGACGGCCAGTTGGTGCATAGCTTCGACAGAAGAAGAGGTAACAACTTTGATATGACCTTTCCTCAAAGAAGAGAAGTTAGCTTTGGTCTTGAAGGATCACTGTTGAATAATGCAATAGAATTCGGCGGAAATGCATTCTTCAGTGAGACAAAAGGAAATGTAGTTCCTTTAACCGCTTTATATCCGATTTATTTTTCAACGGGATGGCCTGTATATTCAGATGTACCGTATGCTAACTATGACCGGGACCG
>JBQGEO010000765.1:0-4173 GCA_052039655.1 Pararcticibacter sp. | reverse complement strand
CAGTTACTGACATGTTTTCCAATTAGTGGCGTTAAAATCGCCAAACATATTAAAGTGTCTTTATAATGAGGTGATGTCCGCTTTCAAAGAGTTTGCCTCCTGAAAGATTTTTAACGCCGGGTCAAGTGGTAACAGAGGATGTAACAAGTCCGCGGAAGCATGATTTGTATTTTTCAGCAATAATATGTGGCTGAAACATCTCTGCGGAGCGTATTTGCGCGCTCTTTCCCAACCCCGTTCGATAGGCTGTATCCTCGATCAACAGCCTTAGAGAAGCAGTAAGCTTTTCCACAGAGCCTGCAGGTATTTGAATAGCGGTTTCTCCGACAATCTCGGTCCTTGTTTCGTCATTATCTGTGATAATAGCGCACCCAGCAGTCATTGCTTCCACTAACACTAATCCGTAAGATTCTAACCTCGGTACGAGAACGAATATCGAGGCTTCCCGCATCAGATTAACGACCTCGGAGTGTGGAAGCTTCTTAAACCAGTCTATCTTAAAGCCGCTTTCCAATACCGGTCTGTCTTTCGACACAACGGTCACAGATACTTTATATTTATCTAAATATTTCCGGCCAAGAAGATCAAGAGCCTGAACCAGTTCTGGAAGCCCTTTACGTTTTCCTTCATTTCCCACAAACAAAAGTTTTACCTGCCGACCATTCTCGTCTGTGTTATCATCCCTCAGGACTTCGAACCTTGGTAAATTTGGGAGAAAAAAGGGTATAGAAATAGTTTTATCTCTAAAGTCGGGCCTGTAAGTCAAAAAGCGTCTCCTGCCTCCTTCAGTATGGAAGTGCAGCATCGATGCCTTATCATACAGTTTAGCTATCCCATCGGCCTCTTTTTGCCTGTCAATAAGTCTACCAAAGACGCCCGTAACAAAATTATCTGTCATAAACCCTGTCGTCATCAGAACAGGTGTGCCCCCCACCATCTTGAAGAAAGCTTCAGGCCGGTCTACACCACCATAATAATAGATCAGGTCAGGTTGATTACATGCAGGCCGGAAAGAATATTTAAGAAGGTTGGGAAGGCCAGGGGCCAGACGGTGTGCAATCTTATTAAGGTTGTAACTCATGGTATAAGCTTTGGATGCCACAAATTCCGTTCTGACATTCGAAAATTCATTTAGGCGGCTAAACATTTTAACAACCTTATGATCTGTGTTATGAAAAGCCAATAGCCAGTCAGGACAATATATTCCTACATTCATTATTATGAAAGTTTTATTTGAGAGATGTATCCGGGGAAGGCGTCGTATTCCTTAAAAGAAAACCGGGTATTTAAAATCTGGCCGAAAAGTTTCCGAATAGCCGGTTCCAAAGCGACTGGGCTGGGGCCTTTTCAGAATAATACCCATAATCCACTGAATATCCGTATCTCCCATCCATTTCAATACCATTGAATACCAGGTTCATATTAGGAAGTTTCCGTCCTCTGTAAACTTCTTCTATAAAAGACAGCTCAGTCTTCGGAGTATAGTTATGCCTGACAAGGTAGAGACATACATCGACCAGAGGAGCAATAACCATGGCGTCGGTGACAAGCTTCAATGGTGGCGTGTCAATAACGATATTATCAAACTCATGCCGGAGATCTTCAAGTAATTCTACCATCTCAGCTGTTTCCAATAGCTCAGAGGGATTAGAAGGAACCGAACCTGACTGCAAAACGTAAAGATTAGGGTGAATACCAGAGGGGTGAATAATATCTTCTTTGGATACATGACCGTTAAGCAAGTCGCTTAACCCTGGCCCGCTATTATCGAGATTGAAAATCTTTGAAATTTTTGGCTTGCGCAAATCGAGTTCCAGAATAATTGCCTTTCGCCCCGAAGCCGCGAGAGAAGCTGCTATATTACTAGCCACAAAGCTTTTTCCTTCCCCCGAAATGCTGGAGGTGAACAAGGTAACTTTCCCCGTCCCTTTTTTATGGTAAGCATTCAAAAGATTAGTTCGCAACGCACGTAACTGTTCTCCAACCGCATATGAATCTCTGGATAAAACAACTATCTGGTCCTGGTTGGCCCCATTCATCAGTTCACACATAATTGGAGCAGAAGTACGTGCTTCAATATCCTGTCGCGTCATAACCCGGTTTCTCAACGCTTCCCGTCCGTAAATCAGACCAACGGGCACGAGAAATCCAAATAACAAAGCTATACCAACAGGCATGCCCTTTCTGGTATAAGCATCTTCGTAGTACGCTTCATCAATGGTTCTCGCATCAGTAAGAGTTGAAGCATAACTCAGCCCAATCTGTTCACGTTGCTGCAAAAGATAAACGTACAATCCTTCTTTTACTCCCTGCTGCCGTTTTATACTTACATACTGCCTCTCCTGTCCGGGCAGATTTTTTATTGATGATTCAAACTGAGAATTAATTTTCTGAAGCTGACGTTTTGTAGCCAGTAATGATGATTTTATTCCCTTTATATTTTCCCTGATAGCCGTTTTGGTACTTTGAATTTGCCTGTTAAGAGGGACAAAAATCGGATTACCTTCAGGTGTTATCGCTAAAAGCTTATCCCGCTGCAACTGCAGCTTCGTCAATTGCTCTACAAGTCCTGTTAATCCAGGATCTGCAATACCTATAGTAGCAGGAACATTTTCGGAATTACTGGCGGAATTTACATAACTTTCTATTCCTTCAATAACGTTAAGCTGAACATTTACCTCGTTCATCCTCCCATCGTTTGCCTGAACATTATCAAGGAAAAACTGCGATTTTGACGAGATATCTGTTAGCCCCACACTGCTCTTGTATCCCTCTACATCTTTCTCCACGTCGGTAAGTTCGCCTGACAACGAGGCAAGCCGTTCATCAATAAACTTAAGCGTATTCTTGGTTTCGGTATTTTTATCCAGGATGTTAAATGATTTATAACTTGCTATCAGATTATTCAGGATTGCGCTCCCTCTTTCAGGAACTACATCTTCTATACTTAACTGAATAACCGGCGCATCTTTACTAAGTGTAGCGACAATGCTCCTTTGATATTGACCAACCACTTTCTCAGGATCGTTGATGTTAATTCTTATTGTCTTTCCAACATAATCAAGCAGCGAACCTGTCGGCTGTAATCTCCAGGTGCCAAAAGAACTCCTTAGATTTTGTTTAAACGAGGCTTTTACAGGTTCCTTCTCAGCTTGTTTCAGAACAAATTCATCAGAACTAAGAATTTCGATTTCAAAAGTTCTCTCCGGAATACGGATCCTCTGTTTGAGCATTACAAACTTGAAAGGAGTATTTGAATATAAATCAATGGAGGCGTATTCATCCTTTTGACTGTAGTTTACCCAAAGCTGAAGCTTATTTACCACCTCCCTGATGACCTGTCTTGATTTCAGCACCTCGACTTCACTCTCTATTGCTTTTGGGGCGGTAGATATATTCAGCTCCTCGAGAGCAAGCTTTTCAACTGATGATTTCTTCTCGTCCTTTATAGATAATTTCGCTTTTACAGTATACACAGGCTTGACCGTTTTCAAATAGTAAAAAGCAAACGAAATGGAAATTATCAAACATACCAGAAAAAGAGGCCAATGATACAGATATCTTAGAAAGGTCTTCTTAAAATCCTTATGCTCATTCTCAAAGTCACCCTCAGCATAAGGAGTATAGATATAATTCTCGTTGTTCATAGTAGGCGTTTATAGAATGGATGTTAAGATGATCGCAATTATAGATGCGGCCGAAAGTGCCAGGCTTGCAGTCCGGTAACCCCTGTCTACAGCGGCGTATTTTGTTTTATCAGGTTCAATGTAAACCACATCGTTATTCTTCAGATAATAATAAGGAGAAGTAAAAATCTCTGCCTTGTTCATGTTCAACGTAATAAATTCTCTCTTACCATCAATTTCACGAACCAGCAAAACATTATTCCTCTTAGCTGTAATATTCAAGTCGCCGGCCATACTCAACGCTTCCGTAATTGTAATGCGTTCGCTTTGAACCTTGTATACATCCGGTTTTCCGACATCTCCTAAAACAGCTATCTTAAAATTCGCAAGCCTGACATTAACTGTAGGCTCCTTTAAATAGGTCAGCAACTTTTTCTGGATCTGTTCACTTGCTTCAGAAGTACTTAAGCCTGCGACCTTCATATTCCCGATAAGAGGAATTCTGACTTCGCCCTTCTGATCCACGAGATAGCCAAGTTCGTGCTGG
>JBQGEO010000764.1:0-4986 GCA_052039655.1 Pararcticibacter sp. | reverse complement strand
CCGGCCGCCCCGGTTATGATGGAGCCAGCATCCTGATCCGCGGGCTGGGAACGACTAACAGCACCAGTCCGCTCGTCGTAATAGACGGCATAGTAGGTTCCATGGATGCCGTGAATCCTAACGATGTCGAGAATATTTCCGTTTTAAAAGATGCTGCAACTGCTGCCATCTACGGCTCCCTGGCGTCTAACGGGGTCATCCTGATCACAACGAAGAAAGGGACAAAGAATAAAACAACAGTAAGGTATACCTCACTGCTTTCCAAAGCTGATCCTAACAATGTTCCAGAATTCGTTTCTGACTACGTGCGCTTAATGCAGCTGGTGAATGAAGGTTATAGAAATGTAGACCAGGCTCCGGTGTATCAGCAGACAACCATGGACTTGTGGGAAAGTGCCAAAGCCAATCCTAAGGGACTGAATGATATCGGAGTTCCTAATTATATTGCCTATCCCAATACAAACTGGGGGAAGGAGCTTTTCAGTGTTTCTACCCCGATGCAAAACCATAACCTGGCGCTGAATGGCGGGAATGAGACTACACAGTTCCTGATGTCCCTGAATTATATTGACAATCCAGGAACGATGATCAACACGGGAGCAGACCGGTATGGACTGAGGGTTAACCTGCAGTCGAAACTCGCGAAGTTTCTGACAGTCGGTACCCAGACATTTGGCGACAGGCAGAAATTTGGTGTGAATGACCTGGGGACAGCATTCAGTTATCTGACAGCCAGCGTACCAGGGCTGTATCCATCCTATAATGGGAACTATGGCTTCCCGGCGGCCAAAGAGGAGTCGGCAACGGCAAATAATCCGGTCTCCTGGCTGTACAGTCAGGGGGGAGCCAACGTTCTTTCCCGGATTAATACAACAGTATTTGCGAACCTGGATATCCTGAAAGGCTTATCTTTTGAAGCCAAAGTACACTATGATAATTCGTCTACAGAGGGAACGCTATATACCAAGCCGATCACGAAGGTAAACTTTGCGACCGGAGTTGTTGGCGCAGCTGCAGTATCCCCGAGCCAGTTAACGTCCAATTATTCTTTCTCGAAAAGCTACAATGTGATCTTCGACGATGTATTGCGGTACAGGACTGTTATTGCGAAAGATCACAATATAGGAGCTTTGATAGGGTATAACCAGCAATACTTTAACAGCTATAATTTCAATGTGAACAAACAAGGGTTTATTGATCCTTCGATCACTACTCTGAATGCTGTAACCACTCCTCTTAGTTCCACGGGCGATGAGTTTGATTATGCCATGCGGTCTTATTTCGGGCAGATAAATTACTCGTATAAAGACCGGTATATTTTCCAGGCTGTTGCGCGAAGAGACGGGTCCTCCCGGTTTGCCTCTGACAGGCGATGGGGCTTTTTTCCTTCCTTTTCTGCGGGGTATAAAATCTCGTCAGAGCCTTTCATGAAAAATATTAACAGATATGTAGATAATCTGAAAGTAAGAGCTTCGTGGGGAAGGACCGGGAACAATGCTTCAGGTAACTACGATTACAGGGCCAGTTACAATGCAACGCCCTACTCCTTTAACGGTGCTCCGTCCATTGGAGTGGTAAGGACTAAATATGCCAACCCAGCTCTTCAATGGGAGACAACTGAAACAACGAACCTGGGTTTAGACGGGACATTATTCAAGAACAAACTGACCTTCGAGTTTGACGCTTACAGGGGACGGACTACCGGGATTCTGGCAGTGCCGCCAATTGCGCCGATCACCGGAACTGCCACTGCGCCGACACTTAACGTGGCAGGAGTTCTGAAAAAAGGCCTTGAGCTGACGCTGTCTTATAACGGAGCAGTGGGAGGAATGAGATATAATATAAAAGGAAATGCTGCTTATAATACCAATACCGTTACACAATATATAGGAAGTACCTCCACGGGGCCAAGCCAGATCACGCAGGGCCAGCCAATTAATACAATTTACGTATTTCCGGTATATAAGGGCAGCGGCACTTACAACAATGCTGACGGTACTGTCAATAAGGACGGGGGACCAAAGGACGGAATGATCAGGACACCGGATGATATGGCCTGGCTGCAAAATATGATGGCGGCCGGTTACATTTTTCAACCATCGGGCGGGATCGGGAAAACCAAGATATGGTATGGCGACCTGATTTACGCAGATAAGAAGGGCGACGGCATCTATGGTAATACAGGAGATCAGGTGTTTACCGGGAAATCGCCCAATCCGAAATGGAATTATGGCCTCACTGCGAACCTTGCCTACAAGGGGTTCGATATGTCTATGGTATGGGCGGCCAGCCAGGGGATGTATTATTACTGGAACGCCGTTTATCTCAACCAGTCTGTAGTAGGTTTAGGTAAAGCGATCCCCTCCATGATCGCTGATGATCATTACTATTATAACGATGCCAATCCGGCAGATCCGGCAAACAACATAAACGGACGTTATCCCCGTCTGAAAACTACGGATCCCCAGAATACGTATGCCAGCGATTTTTACCTGTATAATGCTTCTTACATTAAGTTAAAGAACCTCCAGGTTGGTTACACGTTAAAGGCGAGCCAGTTGAAGAAGGTTCGCCTGAGTAACGTGAGGTTATTCCTGGGAGGTGAGAACCTGCTGACGATTACTGATTATCCGGGTCTTGACCCCGAGATCGGGCCAAGCTTAGGATATCCGACTATGCGGCAATACACTTTGGGCTTAAATGTGACTTTCTGATTTAAAAATGATATTATGAAGAAAATATTGATTTTTTCCGTATTAGTTCTAACTGCCTGTCAGAAGGATTTACTGGACACTGAGCCTTATTCTTCAGTTCCTGCAGAAACTATGTGGACAACAGATAACCTGACTGATGTAGGCTTAACCGGAGTGTATTCGGGCCTGAGGTTAGGAATAGGAAATAGCAGCAATGGTATTTATAATGAAATATATGCATTAGACAGATTTAGCTCTACCACTCAGAGCAGGTTTGACGAGCCCATGTTAAACGGCACCATCACTGCGGGAGACGGGTTGTTTTCTAACTACTGGAAGAACTTTTATGAAGGTATTCAGCGTGCGAATGATGCTATCGTGAACATCCCTCTTAAATCGCCTTCCAGCAACGAAAAAAAAGGCCGTTACATCGCCGAAAGCAAGTTTATCAGGGCATATTTCTATTCGAGGTTAAACCAGTTGTTTAGAGGTGTTCCTATATACCTGGAGCCTTATGGCCCCACAGGTGCCATGAAGCCGCGTTCAACAGAAGAAGAAGTTTGGAACCAGGTGATAGCAGACCTTACTGACTGCATCAATGAGCCTAACTTGCCGGCAAGATATCCACAGGGAAATGCCAATTACGGGCACGTAACTAAAGGAGCAGCTTACGCTTTAAGAGGGAAGGCATATATGTATCTTAAGAAATGGGACCTGGCAGCAGCGGATTTCAGCGAGGTAAAGAAAGCGGGGTATGCACTTTTCGGCAATTATGGTGCTCTTTTCACCCTTGCCAATGAGCAGTGTGCTGAAATGATTTTCTCTATTCAAAACATCAGCCAGCCGAATTCCGGGGCGTCGTTCCAGGTCTTCGTGGGAAGCCGCTCGGCGCAGGGCTCAAACTGGAATTATTTCATGCCGTCACCAAACCTGGTTGATCTCTATGAGAATGCCGATGGTTCTAAATTCAACTGGGATAATGTCTTGCCGGGTTACTCCAGTCTTACTCCAGCACAGAGGGAAGTATATTTTCTGAGAGATAATTTAACAGAAAAGGAAATTGCCGCAGCTGCGGGACGCGGGGCAAAGATGAGCCTCTACCTGCCAAGCGGCAACGAGGCCCGCATCAAACAGGCATATGTGAACCGCGATCCGCGCCTTCAGGCTACTGTAATTACTCCTTATTCTAGTTTCGACGGTTCTTACAGCAATACGGCTGTGCCGACAACCTCCTATTTGCGCTGGCCTTACAGGGGCCAGGCGGAAGTGAACGGAGACGTGCAGTCGGATACGCAGAACTTCTTTTATTATCTGTACCGGAAGTTTGTTGCTACCGGTACTTCGGAGATCATCAGCAGGGACTATGCGCCACTCGATGCACCTCTCATACGCTATGCTGATGTGCTGCTCATGTGGGCAGAGGCGCTGAATGAACAGGGGCAGACTTCGGAGGCCATTAACCTGGTGAATGAAGTCAGGGCAAGAGCCGGCGTTGCACTTTTAAATTCCAATGCGGCTACTACCGTAACAGGGCAGGATGACCTCAGAGTGCGCATCCGCAATGAGCGAAGAGTAGAGCTGCCGCTGGAAGGAGTTTCCTACTTTGACGAACTGAGGTGGGGAACATGGAAGGATGCTGTTTTCTTTGCGGGTAACGGACGAAAACAGATATGGGGAGGCAACGTTGCGGCCTATTCGTTCAAGGCAGATTATATCTATACATGGCCAATCCCACTTGGCGACATTATTATGAATCCGGACCTGGAACAGAATCCGGGCTGGATTAATTAAACTGTAAGCCACACAAACACACACTTAGATAAAAATGCAAAGACGATCATTTGTAAAGGCTATCCCGCTTGCGGGAGGCTTAACTATGGCTAAGCTGTCTTTTGCCGGGCTTACCGACAGAGAAAAGGAGACGAAAGCAATAAAAGAAGGGAATGACCGGGAATACTGGTCGTCCCTCCTTTATAAAATCAGCGCCCCCGTATTACAGAATCTTAGCCGGAATACACTCAAAAAGGAGATGCCCCTGGAGAAAGCACCGGGCTATTCCCTTAAGGCGGAGAAAGTAAGCCACCTGGAAGCTTTTGGAAGAACTATCTGCGGGATAGCGCCATGGCTGGCTCTGCCTGAACGGGATTCACCAGAGGGAAGGAAGCGTAAACAACTCCTTCAATGGTATCTGGAGGGTATGGCTAATGCTGTAAATCCTTCTTCTCCCGATTACCTGAATTTCAGATCGGAAGCCCAGCCTCTTGTAGATGCCGCTCATTTATGCCAGGGATTA
>JBQGEO010000763.1:0-1850 GCA_052039655.1 Pararcticibacter sp. | reverse complement strand
ACAGCCAATTGCTAATAGCTCACAAAACATGGAAAATTTAAACGGAAAAGTAATATTAGTGACCGGAGGGGCCCAGGGGCTCGGTAAGGCAATTTCAAATACTTTGGCGGAAGCGGGGGCTGCTGTTATTATCGGGGATATCCAGCAGGAGAAAGCTGAAAAGACAGTTGATGAAATTAAGCAGAAGAGTTTAAAAGCGAGTTTCAAACGACTTGACCTGAGTGATGAGAAAAATGTGGAGGAAGTTATCCGTTCAGTTAAGGATGAATACGGGAGCCTGGATGTGTTGATTAATAATGCGGGGATAGATTTTACGAAGTCCATAGCAGAGCTTTCTGTGGCAGAATGGGACAGTGCTATGAATGTGAACCTGAGGGGGCCTTTTCTGACAGCAAAATTTGGTCTGGCAGTGATGGCCGCACAGCAGAGTGGTTATATTATCAATATCGTGTCTACTGCAGCCCTCAGGGCGTGGACGGAAGCGTCTGTTTATCATGCCAGCAAATGGGGACTTCGCGGCTTCACTCAAGCCTTGTTTACGGAGGGACGTAAGGTAAACGTAAAGGTAACTGGACTGATAGCGGGAGGGATGCGCACTCCTTTTCTGCTGGATCGTTTCCCTGATATCGATCCGGGAGTACTGCAGGATCCGGCCAACGTTGCCGCACAGGTGAAGCATCTGCTGCTGAATGATACCGATACCGTAGTTCCTGAATTAATGGTGATTCCTTTTAAGGAAACTTCGTGGCCATAACGTCAAAATGAGCAAAGCGATATTTCTTGACAAAGACGGTACTCTTATCCCGGATATTCCTTACAATGTTGATCCGGGAAAGATCATCCTTCAGGAGAATACTTCCGAAGGCCTCAGGCAACTGCAGAAAGAAGGATATCTGATTGTCATAATATCCAATCAATCGGGAGTTGCCCGGGGTTTGTTCCCCGAAGAGGCTCTTGCCGGGGTTAAATTGCGCGTTGAAGCCCTGTTGAGGATGGAGGGGGTAAGGCTGGATGGCTTTTACTATTGCCCTCATCATCCCGGGGGAACTGTGGATGGCTTTTCAGTTGATTGCGCATGCCGGAAGCCAAAGCCTGGTATGATTGTAAAGGCGGCAGACGACTTAGGGATCGATCTTCACCAGTCGTGGATGATTGGAGATATACTCCATGACATAGAGGCGGGAAAAACGGCCGGATGCCGCACCATTCTCATCAACAATGGGAATGAAACGGAATGGGAAATGAGTGAAAGAAGAATTCCTGATTATATGGTAAAGACCATAAATGAAGCAGCAAAGCTTATAAGTAACCCCGGCGGTTAAAAGATTTTAGTAATGAACATATCCTTATTTACGAGGCTAAGAGCCTAAAGGAAAGAGCTATCTATCTATGAACTCCTGGAAAGATTGTAAAAAGATCCTTTGTGTCCGCCCGGATAATATGGGTGATCTTTTGATGACCGTGCCTGCACTCAGGGCGCTGAAGGAAAGCTTTAAGGCAGAAATTACTGTTCTGATATCTTCCATGGCAGCAGGAGTGGCTCCGTTCATCCGGGAGATAGATAAGATAATTGTTTGCGATGTTCCCTGGGTAAAAGCAAAGAAAGCTACAGGGGCAGGTGATTTTATGGCGATGTCAGAAAAGTTAAGATCGGAGCAGTTTGATGCTGCCGTGGTCTTTACGGTTTATAGCCAGAACCCTATGCCCTCTATCATGCTGGCCTGGCTGGCCGGGATACCGAGGCGCCTTTCGTATTGCCGGGAAAATCCCTATGAGCTTTTAACGGATTGGGTACCCGACAAAGAGCCATATACGGAAATTAAACACCAGGTGCGCCGGGATATGGATCT
>JBQGEO010000762.1:0-2574 GCA_052039655.1 Pararcticibacter sp. | reverse complement strand
AATTAACGCGTTTTAATGACTCCCGTCCCATTTTTTGAAGAAGACTGCTGTCTGAGATCATCAGGTTCACCTTTTCAGCAAGCGCCATTGGATCATGAGGAGGTACCAGGAAACCAGTTTTACCATCAGTTACACTATATTTAATTCCGCCAACATCAGAACCAATCACGGGCGTACCGCAAGCCATTGCTTCAAGGGGAGTAATTCCAAAAGGCTCATACCACGGAGTAGTGATAAAGATATCCGCAGCGGCGTAATAATACTTTAAGGCAGCTCTGTTGCGGCGCCCAACAAACGTAACGGAAGAAGATACGCCCTTCTCAGCTGCGACAGACTGAAGTCTTGCAATCTCGGGACAGGCATCCGGGTCGGCCGCGTCAGTTTCACCGCCTACAATAAGCAGCCTTACCGGCTTATCCGTGATTTTAAGAGATTCAAGGCTTTTGATGACATTATCTACCCCTTTTCTCGGAACCATTCTGCCTAGTTGAAGAAGGATATGTTCATCCTCCCTTAGGTTCAGAACCCTCCTTGCTGCAACCTTGTCCATTGGTGCAAATTCATCAGGACTGAATCCGCATGGGATCACCGTGATCTTCCTGGGCGATGCATGGTAATACTCAATCAGATCCTCACGGTCCTGCGGGCATTCAGCAATAATCTTATCAGCTTTCCGTATTGTTTCCTCTTCAATCACGAGCCGTTCTGCCGGAAATTTATCCTGATCCTTTTGATGCACCCTCCGCACGTGACCAAGGGCATGAAATGTCACGACAAAAGGAATATCGAGCATTTCTTTCAGTTCAGCTGCTACTTTTGCAGACATGAAAAAGTTTGCATGGATCAGATCATATTGAACCTGGTTTTGCACGATGAATGCATGCATACTTTCTGTAAACTCAGGCATATACGGCAACAGGTCTTCTTTCGGTACAAAACACACAGGGCCAGCCTTCACATGGATCACACGCACCCCAGGCGCCCAATCGACAATCTGAGACAGGCTGCTGTCGTCCCAGCGTGTAAAAACATCTATCTCAAAATCCGTTCTGGCCAAAAACTTCGCAAGTTCCGCAACATAAACATTTTGTCCTCCGCTGTCCACCCCTCCAGGAGCGGCCAGGGGCGATGCATGCTCGCTGATAAAAGCAATTCTTTTCTTCATGTTTTTATAGGTAAGATGTATGATTTGTTTTTCTAGATTCCCGCACTTATCGGGATAGTAATCCCTGAGTACGACGAGACAACACGATTAAACGTCTCTTCCCACTCGCGTGCAAAGCGGTAAATATTAAAGCGGTCTCTTGCTATTTTTTGCCCTTCACGCCCAATCGTGGAGGCAAGCTCCCGGCTATCGAGAAGACCCCGCATCTTTTCTGTAAGGTAATCAATATCCGTATGCACATAGCCCGATACGCCGTTTTCTATTACCGTAACAAGTTCTGTTGTTGCCAGTCCCACAACGGGAACCCCGGTCATCATCGTTTCAAGAACAGACAAACCCAGGCTGGTATACCGTATAGGATTAAAGAAAAAACGATACTGGCTTATAAACTCAGGCAACTGACCATGTTTTATTTCGCCAAGCCCAAGTTCCTCCGAACCCATTCCGACTAAATCGAGCGGAACCCGTTTCTTTAATTCGAGGAATACATCCAGTCCCAGGCGTCTCCCTCTTTTCTGAATATTATTGATGACAACGATACCCTTGTCCAGTTTGCCGCTGTATTCAATCCCGGGATCAATTACGCCATTGTCAATTACATGCGTAGGGGTCCTGTTACTATCCCACATCAGGTTGTTAAAATGCGTAACATGTACCAGCAGCATATCCGGATCATCTGCAACATGCCTCGTATCTGTAGGGTTTTGTCGTGGCGGATCATGCTCAAGGTAGATCTTCGGAAGCTCCCGCTGTTCCGCACTCAGGATTTCATACTGATCAGCCTGGTAATTTTGGGCAGATTGAAATAATATACAATCGAACTGATGGTTCTTAACCTCTTCAGCTGGAATTACGTGAAGATTATTCCCGAAAGGAAATGTTTCTCCACGGCCATAATAGCCTTCAGGCTTATCTTCCTTATAAGGTATATACAGATCATAATTACCTTGTGCCAGATAGTAAAGATAGCTGCCGTGGATATGCCACGTAAAAATCCGGAGCCTGCGCCCCAGGGTAAATGAAGGTCGTATACTTCGCATAAGTTTTTCAAGGATTCTTATGCAATAACACTTTCGTAGGAGAACGGTTTTTTATTCAGCTGCGAAAAATATGATTTGAAGCGTTTCGAAAAAGTAAAATGCGCTTCTTTGCAATTACAAACAGGGAAAGAAGGATCTTTCCCTGAATATTTATTTTAGGTTTTTATCAATTAACACCTGGATGATGCCATCCACCATTCCGACCCTCGGAACATAGATCTGGCGGATAGAAGCCCACTTCATCACAGTGAGATAGATCTCACAGGCGGGAATAATTACATCAGCACGGTCGTGATTAAGCCCCAGCACACTAATCCTCTCTTTTAAAGAGTGAGAGCGAAGATGAAGATAAATATCATTTAATTTATT
>JBQGEO010000761.1:0-2676 GCA_052039655.1 Pararcticibacter sp. | reverse complement strand
GCTTTCCCTTGAAGAACAAGATGTCGCAGGGCAGATCCCGGGCTTGGGATAAGTTGCTAAAAACGATCAGCTTCAGGACTCGACTGTAAACCTGATTAAAAAAAGACTTGTTTTGATCTGATGAGTATTGGCTAACGGTCTGTTTATAATTTCGAGGTCGATACAGTTTGCTTTCGGCCATTGTCTTCAAGCGCTTTTTTTCGAAGTTGAAAAATATCAAGGTGCCGCTCGCTTAATTTTTTGATCACAGACAGTTTGTCCTTTTTGATCGCAGCACTAAGTTCTTTTTTGACCTCAGAATTCGTTCGGGCCGTTCCCCATATCCCTAACTCTATAACGATCGGAATTAATCCCACACCTTTTTCTGTAAGACAGTAAGCGATCCTCGGCTTACCAGGCACCGGGTACTTTAAAAGAATGTCTTCGGCTTCCAACATCTTTAACCTATCGGTTAGAATATTGCTGGCTATCCCCTCTGCGGATTGAAGAAAGTCACCGAAGGTATTTTTTTCATTCAAGACGATATCGCGAATGATCAGTAGTGTCCACTTATCGCCAACAAAATCCAGACTAAAGCTGATAGGACAATCAGAACGCTTTTTTATCTTTTTCATATGACCTGCATCCAGATTACCACTTGTAATAAACAAGCACAAAATTAAGAAACAATACTCATCAAGGACGAATTACTGGTTTTATTTTAATTTATCACTTGCAATTTAAAAGTAAAATAACCTATATTGCACTTGCAATTCACAATTGAAAGCAGATAATTAGACTTAATTCTTCTGAAATGAATAATCTTTTAAAATTTACGATCCAAGCCCATGGCGGGCTGGAAAATTGGAACAAATACGATAAAGTTTCCGCCAGATTAAAAGTTGGTGGCATAACCTGGGCGTTAAAGCAAGTGCCTGGCATTATGGATGACATATATGTAACATCTGGTACGAGATCCGAGTACACGTCATTCCATCCATTTTTAAAACAGGGCTGGCGCAATTCTTTTGAACCAGGAAAAGTAGCTATCCTGGATGAACAAGACAAAATTGTAGATCAGTTATATCACCCGCGTCAAAGTTTTGGCGGATACGTCACAGAAACACCCTGGTCTAAGCTTCAGTTAACTTATTTCACAGGTTATGCGATGTGGACCTATTTCAATGCACCATTCTGTTTTGCGGGACTGGATTACGCAGTAAAAGAGCTTGAACCCTGGACCGAGGATGGCGAAGATTTTAGACGTTTGCATGTCACATTTCCAGATCAGATTGCCACACATGGCAAGGAGCAAGTCTTTTATATCGACAAATCGGGATTGATCAGACGTCATGATTACAATGTAGAGATACTGAATAATGCCGCCTCTGTACATTATTCAGCCGATTTTATTGACGTAGCAGGTATAAAATTTGCGACTAAGAGACATGTTTACAAAAGACTGGAGGACAATACAGCCCTGATTCCGGCTCCGCTTTTTATTTCAATAGAATTAAGTGAAATATCGCTTTCCTAAAACAGAATACTATAGATCGATCAGCGTTACGGTAACGCTGATCGGCATCACCATTTAATCCAATCATTATGTTTACGAAACCCCATGAGGTCCATTTACGTTGGTCGGATCTGGATCCCAATTTCCACTTAAGACACAGCAGTTATTATGACCTGGCCTCACAGCATCGGATGGATATGCTGAATTCATACGGTCTAACCACAGCTGTGATGCAAGAGCAATATTTTGCGCCTGTCCTACTTCGTGAAGAATGCATTTTCCATAGGGAGATACGCGCTGACGATAAGATCCATATCCGCCTGGGTTTAAAAGAAGTGATCAATGAAGGGACCAGATGGACACTTGTCCATCAATTTACAAACTTCAACAATAAGCGGATGGCCGAACTGACGGTTGATATTTCCTGGCTGAATCTCAAAACAAGAAGGCTTGCACGTCCCCTGCCGGAAATTGTAAAAGCGTTATATAATGCGATCATGAGTGAGATCGGATGATACTCTTCTCCTATCATCAATAGGCCATCCTTTTTATTACCGCTCCTTCTTAAAAACAACTATTGAACAAACCGCCGCAATCAGGATACCAATACCATACAGCTGAAATGCCCTGTCCAGACCGATATTGACGATCAGGCTCAATACCAGGCTTCCGACACCATACCCTACGAAAAGAGAAAAAGCAAATAGTCCTGTAGCGGTGCCTTTTTTAGAACTGAATGTAGTGACAATAGCAGCAAACAAAGGATGGGATAAATCAAATCCTAACGACAACAATGCAACTAAAACATGGGAAAGGGCAAGGCTTAAATTCTGACTTAGCAGCAGCACGGTGATCCCGCTTAGGGATAAGCCTACAGGTATTATCTTATTTCTTCCGTAACGGTCGGCAAGCCTGCCCAGCAATGGACCCAACAATAGTCCCGGAATACCATAACCTAATAAGGCAAGACCAATCTGAAATTCGTTCAATCCATAATTCTTGTAGAAGAAATAACCCAGCCAGGCGAAAATACCGCTATGGAACATCCCGTTGAACAATACATAAAAGTAGGTTCGCCTGGCTCTTCCGGTCGACAAAATATTGCGGATAGACAGCAGAATATTATCCTTTGTTTTTGCCACGGCCTCCGTTCTTGCAAAGATGTTTTTTCGCTGCATCAA